>CAYJSO010000136.1:0-2562 GCA_964372795.1 uncultured Methanosarcinales archaeon | reverse complement strand
GATTTAACAGCGGATGTTAAGAAGCATAAAGAGGAGAGAAAGAAACTCCAGGAAACTATAAGTTCCAGGATAAAAGAAGTAAATGAGTTAAAAAAGAAAAAAGATGAATTAGCCAGAAAGCACGAGATAAAAGGCAATCCAAATGCTATTTTAAAGGAGATTGAGCGACTTGAGTTTAAGATTGAGACTGAAGGGATGAGCTTTGATAAAGAGCAGAAGATGATGAAGAAGATAAAAGAGCTGAAGAAGAAATTTTCTAATACTAAAGAGGTAAATGAAGTTTGGGAAAAGATAAAAACTAGTGAAAGGGAGCTGAAAGAGCTGAAGTTAAAAAGCGAAGTTGAGCATAGCAGTGTGCAAAGAAAAGCAGATGAAAGCCAGAATAAACATGAGGAAATGATAAGATTATTGAAAGAAGCGGATGAGTTAAGGAAAAAAGAGGGAGCGATTGAGAAAGAAGTTGATGAAGTGAAGAAGAGGTATGACGAGGTTAAGGCTAAGCTGGAAGGTGAGCTTGGCAAGTTAGGCTCGGTAGGAATGAAGGTTGTTGAGATTAAGGAAGAAGGCAAACGTAAAAGGAAGAAGGAGATTGAAGAAGAGATTGAAAGTATGACGAGGAGTGTTGAGGAGAAATTAAGGAAAGGCGGGAAGCTGACTACGCAGGATTTATTGGCGTGGCAGGAGAAGAATAAGTAATTATTTCTTTTTATAAGAATCATAGATGAATTGCGCAATTATGAATGTTATTACTAGTATTAGAAAGTGTGTGAATGCTGATAATGGGGATTTTGAAACTAGGTAGCCTGCTTGGACAAGCAAAGCGCCGAAGAAAGCTGAGGAGTAGACGGAAAGGAAGCCGATTACTGGATGTATTTTTGTGAGATTTTTAATTTGTGGGATGTAAAGGACGATTAAGGCGCTTAAGCCGATTAAAGTTGCCCTGATTGGATTGACTGCCGGGTAAATGAAGCGGAAGATGAAGTCGAGGATGGATTGCAGGATGATCAGTAAAACGATTGATTTGATGCAGAATTTTAGAGTTTGGTTGATTTTTATCGCCTCTTTTTGTTCTTGTAATAATAGACTAATAACGTAATTAATATAGTTATCGCTGTTAATATCAGCATGCCGTAAACTGAGATTGAAGTTAAGTAAGCCGAGTCAGAGCCGTCTGTTGCAATTAAGTAGATAAGTTCGTCTGTAATTAAGCCCGTTCCGATGCCTGCTGCTATTATTGTGTATTTGTTTGTTATGTTGTTGATAAAGAAAATTGCTGCGATGACAAGCCAGATTGTGCCGGTGTAAAGATGATGGATGTTTATGCTACTTATGTTAAGGTTGAAGAAAGGGTTGAAGTAGAGGAAAAGGCGGAGTATAAGGATAGTAAGCAAAGTGGAAGAGATGAAGTAAATTAGATTTTGTTTCTGGTTCATTTATTTTGCTATTATGTCCAAATCAGCTTTCTTTCTGCTTGATGCTGGCCAGTAGCTTGTTATTGTGAAGTCGCTGTCTTCTGTGAATGAAATGGTTGCTGATTCACCTGGTTTGGCTTTTTGGGTTGAGAATTTACTGCTGCGGAAGTCTAAGCCGCGGAAGTATACGTTAGTGCTGCGGACTTTAAATGTTAGAGTGATTTTTTTATCTTTTGGAACTTGTAATGAGCTAATTTCACCGCCATTCATGTAAAAGCCAGAGTCGTCTGCTTCGACTGCAAATGAAGTTGATGTTGTTGGGGGAGTTGTTGTAGTTGTTTTTTGCTGAGTTGTTTGGGTCGTTGTTTGTGTGGTTGTTGGTTGCTGTTGTGTTGGCTGTTCTTGCGGCTGCTGTATTGTTGATGGTTCTCTAACAACGGTTGTTGTGCATGCTGATAGAGATAATGCTAAGATTGTTAGAATTATTAGGAAGATATATTTGGACATGTTAATCACCCTTATTAGAGCTTGTATGGATTTGATGTTTAAAAAGGTTTGGTTTTATTTTTTAAGTTATGTATTAGAATCAACAAATAATCCTATTACTTCCTTTGCTTCTTCTGATGAAGTGTAAGTGTGACATTCAAAAGGTGTTGTAACGTATTGCGAGCCTTGTTTGCCAGGGGTGTAGCCTGAGATTCTGTCTTCAAGTCCTCTTTTGTGTAGGCATAAAACTGGTTTACCGAGATGAACTGCGTCTGACACTTCGCTTCCAACTCCTGTGCTTGGATCACTTATCTCAAAAATAGCTACTTCGGCTTTAATTAGTCAAGCATAATCTCTATCATGAATTTGGGCTTTTGTTAAAGCTCTTTCTTTTGCGTAGATTCCAGGGTCGGTTTGGTGCCTTGTTACTAGCTGATGGCCTAGTTCTTCTACTATAGCTTGAAGCCTAGTTAATTCTCCTACAGAAACATTATCGTGTCTGCCTCGCATTGAGCAGCCGAAAAATACTTTTACCATAAAAAAAGTCAGAAAGCAGGTACTATATAAAAATTACGGTTTATTTACTTCTTTGACTCAACGTAGCCGCATTTGCCGCATACTCTTCTGTCTTTGTGCTCTGCTAGCATAAAACCAGGGCCGCATT
>CAYJSO010000135.1:0-2613 GCA_964372795.1 uncultured Methanosarcinales archaeon | reverse complement strand
GATGGCGCTCTAAAGCTATGTGCTTTGCGCTGTTTGTTATGCCCAAGCGGAATTTTTCCAATTTTTTCAGCTGTTTTTGGTCGTCCTGCAAGCGGGCAGTTTCCTGATAAAGTTTTAGAACTTGTGTGTCGTCTTTTAAGATAGCTGCGTAAGCTCCCAGGCGCATTGTTGCACCATACTGGCTCTTTTTTAAAATTTCTTTTTGCGCCGGCTGAACGTCAATTACTGGATGGGATGTTTTTGGGTTAACTTCCGTTGTGTTGGCGTCTTTTAAATTGCAAACGTTTCTTGCGAATTCAATTACTGCAAGCTGCAAGCCGTAGCATAAGCCAAGGTAAGGAATATTATTTTCTCTGCAGAATTTTATTGCTGAGATTTTGCCTTCTACACCAGAAGAGCCGAAGCCGCCTGGAACAATTACGCCAGAGTAGTTTTTAAGCTCTGATAGTTTTGATGGGTTTTTCTCGTATTCTTTTGAATCAAGCCATACAATTTCTGTTTTTGCTGAGAGGTTTGCGGAAGCATGCTCGATTGCCTCTTTAATTGAAATGTAAGAGTCGTACAAAGTAAATTGCCCAATGTCAACGTATTTGCCTACTATTGCGATTTTAATTTTGTGTTTCGGGGCGTGCATGTTGTTTAACAGATGTTCCCATCTGCTCCAGTCAGGCTGCTTTTTTGGTGTCAATTTTAAACGTTTTAAGAGTTTTTTTCCAAGCCCTTCTTTTTCAAAAATCAACGGAACTCTGTAGATGTTGTCCACGTCAGGAGCTGAGATAACGTGTTCAGCAGGAATGTTTGCGTTTGTTTCGAGCTTCTTTTTTCTAACATCGTCCAAAGCAATGTGGGATCTGCAGATTACAAAGTCAGGGAAGATTCCGGCTTCGTTTAGCATTCTCACAGCCTGCTGGGTTGGCTTTGTTTTCATCTCTCCAATGTTGTTTGGAACCGGCAAGTATGTAACGAGAACGTAAGCTATGTTTTCCTGCCCCAGTTCTAGCTCAATTCCTTTCGCTGCGAATAGATATGGAAGGTTTTGATAGTCGCCTATTGTGCCACCGACTTCTATTACAGCTATGTCGTAATCTTTAGCCGCTTCTTTTATTCTGCGCTTTGCCTCATTTGGAACGTGAGGAATAACTTCTACTGTTTGTCCAAGGAAGCCGCCTGAGCGCTCTTTTTCTATTAATGTTTTGTAAACCTGGCCGGTTGTTATGTTGTTGATTTTTGGCAAGGTTATGCCGAGAAAGCGCTCGTAGTTGCCTAAATCCTGATCTATTTCGCCGCCATCATCTGTTACCCAGACTTCGCCGTGTTCTGTTGGTCTTAGTGTGCCAGCGTCAACATTAATGTAAGGGTCTATTTTAATCGCTGTTACGCTAAAGCCGTATTCCTGCATTATTTTTGCGATTGAAGAAGCTGAGATGCCTTTGCCTACGCCAGAAATTACGCCGCCCGCGATGATAATAAACTTGGTCATCGCAAATTTGCGAGAGGGGGGTTGTATATAAAGCTTGTTGTTTTGGGTTATAGGTTAGCAATATTTAAATAGGAACTTTTATTTTTAGAGCAAATGAATAAAACAATAAAGTATGCTGCGTTTGCAGGGATAGTTTCTTTGATTGCAGTTATTCCAACAATTGTTCTTGAAGTTATAAAAGGAAGAAAAGAGTTAAGCGGGCTGCTGCTAACTTCTTATATTGCTTTTGCTTTGGTAGTCCACTTGGTTGATTTGGTTTATTTCTGGGGATTTAAAATAATTGGAGAGAAAACCAAAAACAAAATCTTGTTAGTAAGCGCGTATATACTATTAGTATTTACAGTGTTTTCTTTTTTACAAGTTGTGCTGGAGCAGTTCTTTATGGTTCTTGATAATATTATAATTGGTGTTTTAATTTTGATTGTTTTTGGAGCCATACATATACCATTTGGGATAGGGATTTTAAAGTTGAAGAAACAATTTGGAGGGATTGCGACTGCTGCTGGGGTTATGACGATAATAACTGGGGCAAGCTTCTTAACTTTTATTTTATCTTTTATAGGCTTGATTTTATTGATACCAATGATAATACTTCATGTAGTTCTCTTGTTTAAAGCGGCTAAGAAGCTAAAGTAAAAAAAACAAAGTATTATATATCACTATTAAAACAGAGCCCTAAAATAATGGGGGCTGATGTTTATGGTTGAAAAGAAAGTAAAGAAAGGAGACACAGTAAAAATTCATTATACTGGAACGCTCGATGACGGAGAAAAGTTTGACAGTTCTGAAGGAAGAGAGCCTTTAGTGTTTAAGGTTGGAGAAGGAAAAGTGATAAAAGGAATTGATGAAGGCGTTGTTGGGATGAAAGTTAATGAAGAGAAGGAGATTAAGGTTTTGCCTGCAGAAGGCTATGGAGAGAATCATCCACAACTTGCGCAAGAAGTTCCTAAGAATGCTTTGCCTGAAGAAGTTAGAGCACAGGTGCAGGAAGGGATGTTTTTAAGGCTGCAGGATCCAATGGGAAGGGTTTTGCCTGCAAGGATTGCGAAAGTAGGCGAGAATGCAGTAACAATTGATCTGAATCATCCGCTTGCCGGAAAGACACTTGTGTACAGTGTCCAAGTAGCTGATGT
>CAYJSO010000134.1:0-2633 GCA_964372795.1 uncultured Methanosarcinales archaeon | reverse complement strand
TCCAAAAAGTGGCAGTAGTTTCAGCTGCATCATCCTATTCTACAAGAGTAATAACCGCCATTGTTAAGGCGCTCATTCACATTCCCTAGGCCTCAAACCTTCTCACAAGATTAAATCCTCCATGTGATTTATAATATTGAATCGAGCGATTAAATCTGTTATGATCTTTAGGCGCTCTAACCCCCCAAATATCCAACAAATATAATCTCTTGGGATTTGTTCCTTCCAAACACCAATAAACCCTGTACCATCTGTCAACACAAACAGAAACCGGCATTGAAGACACAGTTGCGCTCAGTTTTTTCATCCCAAAATTATTAACAGATCTTCCTCTGTAATCTTTTATAGTTAGAAGTGGATTCCAGCCATGTTCTTGAAGCGAATGAACCAAAGTCGGAAGGAGATTTTGCTCAATCCTAACCCTTCGCTCAGCATCAAGTCCAGAAAGCGCATCTAAATACTCACTATGCACCCAAATCTCCGCAACAATATTGAGTTTCTTTTCAGCTTTCAGCCTATTGATCAACTTCAGCATCCTACCGCACTCAGCAACCTCTTTCTGCATACCCCCAATTAAATCCCTTACGTATTCTGCGACAAAACTTTTATCTTGTTCGTTACTTAACTCGTCTTTAACTTGACTAAACTGAACAATAAAAGCCCCGTAGTGCTTCCTAATAGCAGACAGCGCTTCTCCAAACTGCCTTAAATCTTCTTTATCAGCTTTCCCCACTAACTTCAATTTCTTTGCATAAAAATATTTCTCAATAAAATCTAATAGCTTAGAAATCCTTTTAAAAGTTTTTTCAGTTAAATCAATAAAATTCCTCCTTCTGCTGACAAGAACAGAAACCTCAATCTGAGTCAACTGCTGCAAATACTTCAGGTTCCTTTCTAATCTCTTAAGCGGATCGAACAACTCAATCATTTCAACCTCTCTGCAATCCCAGCCTCTTCATCTTCCTCAGCAAAGTCTCATACCTTAGTTTAATTTTCCTTGCAGTGAGCGAAATATTCCAGCCATTATTCTCCAAAGCCCTCTGCAAATATGCTCTTTCAAACTCTTTTTCAGCTTCTTTCCAGCCCATATTTAATGTAGGCAGTACTCTGACAATGCTCTCGCTCAGCTCAACAACGTGCTCGTACATCTTCTCCAGCCTTTCAGCTTTAACAAAATCACGATAGCTCTCAAGCGTTCTCCTTATAATGCCGTCAACTGCTTCTCTTTCAAAATACCCATGCTTAAATAGTTTCTCCCTCACCTTTTTAACATCAACTTTCAACCCTTTTACATCCCTATGGATGCTCCTCCTGTCCAATCCAACAATATCCGCAACCTCAGAAATATTCCCGTAATGCGTCTGTATTGCCTTCTCCAAAAACTCTTTCTTAAACAGCTTTTTAGCCTCTTTAAACGGCAGATCAACTCTGATAGCAAACCCAATCAGCTTCTCCTGCTCAATCTTTTCTGTGATGTCTTTCTCCAGCTCGTTAATCGTAATCCCCAAATACTTCTGCATCGCCTCTTCTATCATCGGCTCTATTTTTTCCTTAACAACTTTTTCCAATGTTTCAATAGCTTCCTTTCTCTCAGCCTCAGCCATAACTGACTTAAATGTCTCACCGATTTATAAAGCTTTGGATTATATAAAGAAACTCTTTTTAAAGGCTAATTAACGATAAACTTAAGCTTCCAGCCCTTGCTTTTAAGCAAAACAAAAACTATAAAAATAACCCCCTTACAAAACGCAACGCCATGCCCATAACACAAAAACGCTCACTCAAGATCTTGAAAGACAAGGAATACGGATTCAGCACAGAAAACACTATTCATGTCAACATAGAGCGGATTTGGAAAGAAACAAAATCCTCAGGAAACTTTACCAGAGAATTTGCTAGAACTTATGATCACGAACTGATGCACATTCTGCTAAATCCAGAGCTTAAAAGAAAAAGAGTGAAAGAAAGAACAGAAGAAAGAATAATAAGAAATCTGCTGAGAGAGCCTTGGAACAGCGCAATTTCCAGAGGATATAATTAACTATTTAAAATATTTTTTAATATAGGAACAACATTTTTTGCCCTATTAATCTTTGCATCAAATACTTGATTCATAAAATCTACTGCATCCTTATTAGTTACTACAATACCATTCGTTACTCCGACATAATTCAAACTCAAACAAAGCCTTCTCTCATTAACGTCTATTTGCATTGGGTTATATTCGTCAATAACATAGGCTTCTAAGTCGTACTTAGAAAATTTTTCTACAACATTCCTAATGGTATCGAAAAACTTCTTTTTACCAAGCCATTTCTTCAATAGTTTCAGATGGAAATCTAGTGACTCTTTCTCAAAAATAACTACTATCCTTTTACCTTTTTTCAAGGCATCGAGATAAGAACGACAAATCAATAGCGTAACTTCCGGATTTATATTAGTTATTGTTGGCCTAGCATGAGCTACGATCTTGCGCATTCTTAAAAAATCATCTACATTCTCAGGATAAAGAACATAAGGTAAAGAAAGATGAACACTCATGTACCTGAAAACTTTTGCTTCTTCTAACATTTTTATATGCGCCTGAGTGAATTTTAAAGAACTGTCTAATATCTCGACCTCGTTTGACTGTC
>CAYJSO010000133.1:0-2635 GCA_964372795.1 uncultured Methanosarcinales archaeon | reverse complement strand
TAAACAGTTTGTAAACAAAAAACTCGCCAACGCGGGTTTTTTGTTTACTATTACTAAATCTTCGATTCTAATGCCGAGTTTGTTTGGGACGTAGATGCCAGGTTCAATTGTGATTGCCATGCTGCTTTTCAGGGTTTCGTTGCTTTTTTGGCTTACGTGAGGCGATTCGTGGACTTCGATTCCAATCCCGTGGCCTAAAGAATGTGTGAAGAATTTTTTGTATTTGCCCAGATTGTTTCTGGCGATTGTATCAAGCCAAGAGCATTTTATATTTTCTTTTACTGCGTTTAGTGCTGTTAATTGTGAGTTTAGAAGCAGGTTGTAAAATTGTTTTTCTGTATTCGTCGGTTTGCCGATGAAAATTGTTCTTGTGCAGTCAGAGTTGTAACCACAATAGTTAGCGCCGAAGTCAATAACACAAAAGCCGCGCTGAAGCTTATTGTTTGAGGTTAGGTGGTGGGGGATGGAAGCATTTTTTCCAGAAGCTACAATTGTGGGGAATGCTGTTGATGCGCCTGATTTTTCGATTTGGTAGTTTAAAAATGCTTTAACTTCTGACTCTGTTTTAAAATTAAAGTTATTTATTGTTTTAAGGAAAGCTTTGTTTGATATTTTTGCTGCCGTTTGTATGAAGTTAATTTCCTGTTTGGTTTTTATTATTCTAAGCAGATTGATTTTTTCTGAGACATCAGCAAGCTTTGTTCTTGAGAAGGTTTGTTTTAGCTTTTTGTGATAGTATAATGAAAAGTGTGAAGGGTCAATTCCAATTGTTTTCGGGCGGAAGTGCTTTTTTATTTCTTGGAACAAAGGCTGATTTAACAAATTAACTTTTCTTACTGCGCTTTCTTTTTTAACTCTGCCATAATCTAGAGCTGTAACAAAAAGTTCTGGCTTGTTGTTTGAAGGTACGACTAATGCACTGTGGGTGACTTTTGGAAGCTGGGTAAAGTAGACGAAATTCGGCTCCAAGTGCTCTTCAACGATGAATAAAGCCAAATCAATGTGCTTTTGCTGCAAGAATTGCTGGAATTGCCTTATTTTCATATTAACCTGTAAGTTTTATATAGCATAAAAACCTTTGGTTTTTAGCCTCAAAAAGCAAAAGCTTTTTGAAGTATTAAAATTTTGTTCTTTTTATGCAAAAATGGGTGTTAAAGAACGGGCTTAAGGTGATTTTTGAGAAGAAAAAGGCAAGATCTGTAGCGGTGGAAGTGCTTGTTAATGTGGGAAGCAATGATGAAAATGCAAATCAGAAGGGGATTTCTCATTTTATTGAGCACATGGTTTTTGAAGGAACTGGAAAAAGGGCGAATGCGATGGAGATTGCGAACGAGATTGAAAGTTTGGGGGGAGAGATGAATGCTTATACTTCCGGAGCAAGAACTTGTTATTATACCAAGATTTTGGGCAAGTATTTCGATGTTGCACTTGATGTTTTAGGTGATATTTTGCAAAATCCGCTTTTTAGAGAGGAGGATGTTGAAAAGCAGAAAAATATTTTGTTTAAGGAAATAGATATGGTGCTTGATGAGCCAAGGTTCTATCAGTGGATTTTATTTCAGCGAACTATGTTTAAGAAGCATCCGAGCAGATTTCCTACTTATGGAACAAAGGCAAGTGTAGCTAAGATGAAAGCTTTTGAAATAAGGAAATATTTTGAGCAAAGTTATTTTCCCAGGAACATGGCAGTGGTTGTGGTTGGGAATGTTGGAAATGTCAAGAAAAAAGTTGAGAAATATTTTAAGTTTAAAATCAATAGGGAAAAGAATTTAAATGTGTTTAAGGAGCCGGAGCAGAAGGAGAATAGGTTTAGTGTAGAAAAAAGGAGAGTTGAGAATAGTTATCTTGTGCTGGGACACAGAACTGCGCCACATTACCATGATGACAGCTATGTTATAGATGTGATTGATGCCGTGCTCGGAAGGGGGCAAAGCGGATGGATGTTTGATGAGATAAGGAATAGGCACGGGTTAGCGTACGAGGTTGCTACGCAGCATGTTGCTGAGAGAGATTATGGGCTATTTGCCACACAATTAAGCACGGATAAAGAGAATTTGAAGAAGGTCAGATTGATGGTTCTTGATCAGCTAAAAAGGCTTCAGAAGATTAGTATAAATGAGGTAAAGGAAGCGCAGAGGTATATCGAAGGTAATTATTGTCTTTCTTATGAGGACACGCAAAAAGTGGCAGATGACGTTGCTGTCTGGGAACAGATGGGTGATTTGGCTTCTTTTGAAAAATATATTGAGAGGATAAAAAAGGTAAGTGTGGCGGATGTTAAAAGGGTTTCCAGGAAGTATTTTACGAAGCCGTATTGTATGGCGGTGATAGAAGGAAAATAGAATGAAACTAATTTTTCTTTATGGACCACCAGCTGCAGGAAAACTAACTGTAGCAAAAGAGCTGGCAGAATTAACAAAGTTTAAGATATTTCATAATCATCATACTGTTGACCTGTTGAATAAATTCTTTAAATTCGGCACAAAGACATTCTTTAATCTCAATTCAAAATTCAGATTAGACATATTCGAAGCTGCTGCAAAAGAGAAAATAAGAGGATTAATTTTTACCTTTTGTTATGCTTATGGAGACGCAGATGATAATACGTTTGTAAAAAATATAATTAAAAAAGTAA
>CAYJSO010000132.1:0-2649 GCA_964372795.1 uncultured Methanosarcinales archaeon | reverse complement strand
TTGCTGGAAGAAAGAAACAGAATCTTAAACCTAAACGCCATAATAAACAAAACAACCTCAAAACCATTTGCTCCAAATCCAGAATTCCAGAAAATAGGCACGCCAGAGATTTACTTCGGATATGAATTTTCCCGCAATCAGCTTGGAAATGAAGAAGGCTGGCAAAGAGAAAAAACAGTAGCTTACACTACCCCAAAAACAATTGAAAAGAATTTATTTTACTTAGACGGCAGCTGGAAAAACAACAAAGACAGCATGGAGCTGACAAGCAGCACAGGAACAATTGCAATAAAATATTTCGCAAAAGACATTTATTTTGTAGCTGGCTCAGCTTCACCAGCAGAAATAACAATTTCCATCGACGAAAAAGAAGTTAGTAAAATAAAAATATCGCAATTTGACTTATACACCCTATTCTCAGACACGGATTACAGCGAACACACTCTAGAAATAAAAGCAAACAAAGGATTAATGGCCTATACTTTTACTTTTGGATAAACTAAATATTCCTTCTCCAATGATACAAAAACTGCTGCGCATAGCCAGCATACGGATTAAAATACTTCTGCGCAAACTCAAGCATATTTTTGTAATTTATATTCTTTCCACTACCAACTTCAATATAATTTTCTTTCAATACTTTAGCAATCCACACATCAATCGGAAACGCATTTAACTTTTCAAGCGAAAAAAGCAAAACACAATCCGCGACTTTCGGCCCAACTCCAGGCAGTTCCATCAGCTCTTCTTTAGCGTCAGAATAATCTCTCTTCTTCAGCCTCTTAAAAAAAGTAGACGTAACGCTTCCATTCACATCATAAATATATTTCGCCCTAAACCCAGTCCCGCATTCCTTTATCTTTTTCAGATTATCAATTTCCCCAACCTTGGGAAACAAATGAAAGCCATCTTTTTCTCTTCCAAACACCTTGGCTATATTATTCAAATCCCTTTTAATGCGCAATATGTTAGTCGCACTCGAGCATAAAAAAGAAACTGCACACTCCCACGGCTCTTGCCTAAGCAATCTCAATCCAAAATACTTCTTTATCGCGTCATCCATAACCTTATCTTTGCTTATCCATGCTAATATCTTCAAATAATCATCATCCAATCTAAAAAAGCTCCTAACTTCTTCCTTAGAAATTCCGTCAAAATATAATTGGTTGCCTTTAACAGAAACAAAAAACGCATGCTTCCCATGCACAACTCTGTAGCCATCAGCTTCTTTCCAGTACCTAAATATCTGCCCGCTATCCAACGTATGAGGCAGATTAACCTGAGCTTTAACAACTCCCATAAAATCACCTGTTTCTTTTCTCGAAAGGCAAGAAAACAACGGAGTTTCTTAAATCTTCTGCATTTAAAACAAAACACATCCTTTCTATTTCTTCAGCAGCTATGCCTACTGGAAGTTGCCTGGTAAAGAAAAGTATTCCGCAATGCTCTCTATTTTTTGCCAATATCAAAAAATCACCGTCATGCGTTATCAAAGCTCTTTTCTCCCTAATAGCAAAAGAAAACTGTTCAGCATCGCTCCTGCCAAGCAACCCAGCATCGCGCACAGAAACAACATCAATCCCCCTTCTTCTCAAAACAGCACAGACCGCAACAGAAACGTTCTCATCAGCATAAAATCTAGGTTGCATAAAGTTTTGTCTTAAACGTAGCCCTCATTTTCCTAATTAGCTCTTTCTCACTGGCAATTTCCTCACGGATCTCTTTAGGGTGCTGGTAGTAATATGAAAGTGCAGCAAAAATGGCTTGTACAGGAATTCCAAAAGCAGCTGCTATCTCCTCAGGTTTCTCCTTAAGAAGCTTATACCTCTCAACAGCATCGATTACCCTGATTCTAGTTCCATCTATACAAGCCTTTCCTCCGCAAATTCCAGGTTTCTTGGTTATCTTGTATTCCATATAACCCACCACTCAGTTCAATTATTTAAATATTTCCCCAATAAACCAAAAGAAAACAAGATTAGAATATTAAATTAACTGAAACCTTTATATCCTACTTCCGCCAAAACAAGCTTATGGGCAGAAGAATTGAGAGAAAAGAAATAACAGAAAAAAAAGAAAAATTTGGCTGCGGAATGGGTGCTGTACTAGTAGCAGTAGCAGCCGCAGCAATAGGCGCAGCAGTAGCACTAGCTCCAAGCAGCACACAAACACCAAGCAATCAGCAACCACAAAGACAAGAGCGCAGAATACAAGTAACTAAACAATCACTCTCGCAATTAATTGCCCCTTATGGAGAAGTTGTTTATTCAAACGAAACTGGAAGCAGCAACGTTGCCATTCTAATAGGACAGGAACATTACAACAGAGTTATTAAGACAACAAACCTTGATTTACGACAAAACCCGACACTTCCTGAAGTGCAAACTCAAATATATTTTATCCTAGACGCATTAGTAAAAAAACATGGTCTTGAATTAGTAATAGGCGAAGGCTTGCCGCCTGGAGAATTCGCACCAGAACAGTATAGAAGAATAGCATCATCGCTCGGCATACAGATTCCATCAAAAAAAGTAAGCGCGTACGAAGAAATCCTTGCACACTTCATGGAAAATCAGAAAGACGCAGCTTACACCCTATACGCATTCCTTAATCCGGATGCAACAAGAATAATCGGCATAAACGACCAGC
>CAYJSO010000131.1:0-2660 GCA_964372795.1 uncultured Methanosarcinales archaeon | reverse complement strand
TTGCCGCATACTCTTCTGTCTTTGTGCTCTGCTAGCATAAAACCAGGGCCGCATTTGGGGCAGTGCTTGTTTTTTGATTTTCCAGCTTCGTATAAAGAAGAACGGCTTTTGCCTTTTTTCTTTTTTGCTTGTGCTGGTTTGTCTGCCATTTTTCAGTTATTTCTTAGCTTGCTGCGCTTCTGCTGCTTTTGCTTTCTTTGGCTTTTTGCTTATTTTTTCTATTTTGTCTAAAGAAGCTGCGTCTTTGTAAAGTGAAGCGATGACTTTTGCCTTTGTTTTTCCGAACTGGCCGTAAACATGGTTTATTATAATGGCGTTTTCGTCTGTTTTGAAGTGAGAGGCAAGTAATTTTTTTATGTCTGCGATTGAAGGCGTTGCAGCTTCGTAGGATAGTTCAGCTTCTATTTCGGTTCTGTTTAGCAAAGGATTCTGCTTTTGGTGCTGAAGGTTTATTTCCATTTTGATCTTTGTTATATTTTATTGTTTAATTTTATTTAACTTTAATAGCATATTCGCCAGCTCTTGTTATGCCGATTTTTTTAGCGATTGTGCTTTTTTCGGGGTTGCTTATGTAAATTCTGCCCTGGAAGCTGTTGCTGAACTGGTTGCTGCCGCAGTTAGGGCAAGTGCCTTCTTCCGTGAACATCTTACAGCGGACGCAAACTTTTTTCTTGGTCATGGTTTATTATTTCCCCTTCTTTTCTTCTTTACTTTCTTTAGGCGCTTTTTCCTGTTTTTGCTCAAGCCATTCAAGCTTTCCAAGGCCTTCCTGGCGCATTGTTAAGCCTATTTTTGGATTTGCAACGTCTTTGTATGAGATTGCAACGATTCTTGCGCGGCATTTGTCATTCAGGCGCAGGTTTTTATTGGAGTCGCGTCCAGTCAAGACTTTCTCTTTTGAAAATGAAACATAATCATCCATTGTTTGGGAAATGTGAATCATGCCTTCTGCAGGGCCGATGGTCATGAATGCTCCAAACTCGGCTATATCTCTTGCTTTACTTAGCAATACTTCCTGAAGCTCCGGCCTAAAAGTCATAAGCTCAAATGCTGTTTCGAAGTAAGCAGCGCCATCGCCTGGAATTATAATGCCTTCTTTAACTTCATCTACTTTTAAAACGTCTATCACAAAGCCAAGCTTCTGGGAAATGTAGCCTTCGTAATCTTTTCTTGATCTTTGCAAGACGGCTTGTTCCTTGGTTAAACCAAACAAATCAGGAGGAACACGTACATGGTCTTTGACTTTAACTTTGTAGAACATTTTGAGATTATTTTAGGTGGTTGGTTTATAAAGGTTATGGTTTGCGGGGTTGTTAGTTTTCTTTAACGATTGAATAAGAACCGTTTTTGTGCTTTTCCAATGTTATTTTATGGCTGAAGTTTTTTTCTCCGTTTAGAGTGCGTTGGATGAATAAGATGTCGCTTGGAACTATTTTATTTTTGAAGCTGTTTAAGTTTTTTAGGGGGATGGAAAATGCCTCGCCTTCGTTTGATGAGTGGAAGTTGAAGTTTTCTGGCTGAATTTTGAATATTTTTATGTTGTGCTTGTGTATTGGAGTGCTGCTTTCTATTATAGTTTCATCGTAATGTCCAACATATTCTATTGTTTTGGTCGTTAAGCCGGTTTCTTCTTCTAATTCTCTTGCTATTGCCTGCTCTGGTGTTTCAGTTTCTTTTATTTTTCCGCCCGGTAAAGAAAGGATGTCTTTGAAAGGCTCTTTTTTTCGCTTGATTAAAATGAGTTTGTTGTTGTGTGTAACTATTGCGACGGAGATGTTTAGTTGCATTTTAGATTATTGTTAAGTATTTTCTTTTTCTTATGGTTATGAGAGGTTTTTTTAATTGTTTTTTTAGGTTTCTGTCCTGGGTTGCTATTATGTAATCTTCTTTTGAGAAATCTATTAATAGTTTGTCTACGCTTTGTTTGCTGTTTGTTTTAATTATTTTTATTTTGTATTTTTTGATTATTTGAAGAGCTAGCTTTGCGGCTCTGCTTTGTGTTTGGTTTTGTGTTGCTTTTATTTTATTCAATTCTTCAACTGTTTTATCGAGGATTGATATTGTGTATGGAAAATCGCAAATACGGGCAAGCTCGCTAAATATGTCTATTTTAAACTGGGAAATTGCCATTAGGATGTTTGTGTCGAGGATTATGTGTTTCATTTGTATATGTCTCTTCTGTACCCCATACTTATTATTAATATAATTAACTTATCTCTTTGGAGATCTAAAATAACCCGATAGTCTCCGACTCTAAAACTGTAATGTGGTTCTCCTACAAGCCTTTTAACATGGGATTCTGGTTTAATTCTTATGCGCTCTAACGCATAAAGAATTCTTTCCTGCATCTGTTTTTCTAATTTCTTTAATTGTTTAAGTGCCTTTTCAGAATAAACCAACTCGTACATTACAATCTAAGCTCCTTTTTAACCTGTTCGTGAGTGTATACTCTTCCAGCATGAATGTCTTTTTCCGCTTCTCTTATGTTGCGTTTGGCTTCTTCACTGAGTTCCATTGTATCTTCTAGTAAATCCCATATAACTTCTTCGTATGTTTCGCGTTCGAACATCTTTTTCTTCGAAAGCTCTTTTTGCAGTTTTTCGCTTACCTGAATTGTGGTTGCCATAGCAAACTATAGTATGCTATAGTATATAAATGTT
>CAYJSO010000130.1:0-2668 GCA_964372795.1 uncultured Methanosarcinales archaeon | reverse complement strand
TAAAGCGCGGTTCAAACTGGAAGCGCAGAAAATGCCGGAGAAGTTTTATCCTGTTAAGGCGCTGAAGGAATTGGGGTTTAATAGAGGGAAATGTGGGAATTGTGGGGTATTTTTTTGGAGTGTTGATGGCAAAAGAAATGTTTGCGGAGATGCTAATTGTGTTGGCGGGTTTGGATTTATTGGTGTTCCTAGAAAGAAAAAATTAGATTATGTTGAAACGTGGAATGAATTTGCTAAAATACACAAGAAGCTTGGCTATACTCCAATAAAGAGGTATCCTGTTGTTGCGAGGTGGAGGGATGATACTGATTTTGTTCAAGCCGGGATTTATGTTTTTCAGCCGTATGTTGTTTCCGGGGAAGTTAAGCCAGTTGCAAATCCTGTTGTAGAGCCGCAATTCTGTTTAAGGTTTAATGATATTGATAATGTTGGAATAACAGGAAGCCATTATGTCGGATTTGTTATGCTTGGGGAGCATGCTTTTATGCCGCCTGCTAAATATGGTGTGAATAAGTATCTGCAAGATCATTTAACTTGGCTGAATAAAGGGATGGGGCTTGAGCTGAATGAAATTGCGATTCATGAGGATGCTTGGGCTGGCGGGGGAAATTTAGGACCGAGCGTAGAGTTTTTTTCTAAAGGATTAGAGTTGAGCAATCAAGTGTATATGCAGTATGAAGTGCTGCCTGGCGGCGGGTATAAGGAGCTTTCAATTAAAGTTTTGGATATGGGGCAAGGGCAGGAGAGAGTGCCATGGTTTACTTCTGGAAAAAGCACAAGTTACGAGACGACTTTTCCTGGCGTGATGAAAAAATTAAGGAAGCTGGCTAATATGGGGGAAGATAAAGAGCTGATGAATAGTTTTATGAAGTATGCTGCTTGGCTGAATGTTGATGAAGTTGTTGATGTTGAAGGTGCCTGGAGAAAAGTTGCTGATAAAGTTGGAATTAGAGTTGGTGAGCTAAGAAAGAAAATACAGGAAACTGCTGCGCTGTACAGTGTTGCTGAGCATTCCAGAGCATTGCTTGTTGCTTTGAATGATGGAGCTTTGTTTAGCAATGTTGGCGGGGGATATAATTTAAGGGCTGTTTTTCGCAGATTGTTGGATTTGGCTGCTAAATATGATTGGCAGATCGATTTGGCTGAAATTTGCAAGTGGCATGCAGCTGAGCTAAAGCAGTTATTTCCGGAGCTGAGCGAGCATTTAGGGGAAGTTAGAAAAATACTTGAGGTGGAGAAGAGCAAGTATGATGGTGCTAGGCAGAAAACTGCCAGTGCTGTTGCTAAAATTGTCAGGGGGAAAGTCAGTGCAGATACTTTGTTGAAGCTGTATGACAGCCAGGGAATTAGTCCTGAGCTGGTTAGAGAAGAAGCTGCTAAAATAAATGTTAAAGTAGATGTGCCGGAGAATTTTTATGCTAAGGTTGCTGAGCTGCACGAGAAGAAAGGGCAGGTGCATGAGACTAAAAAAGAGATTATGCTGCCTTTAACCGGGTTAGCAGAAACAAAAGCTTTGTATTTTGGAGACTGGCATGTGCCTGAAAGCTTTAAGGCGCGTGTTCTTAGTATTTTTGGAGAATATGTTGTTTTAGATCAGACGTGGTTTTATCCAACTTCTGGCGGGCAATTGCATGATGCTGGGACAATAAATGGAGTTAAGGTTGCTGATGTGTTCAAGCAAGGAGCGTATATTGTGCACAAGATGATCAGTAAGCCTGATTTTAAGACCGGAGATGTTGTTAATTGCAGGATAGATACTGAGAGAAGGAAGCAGTTAGCGCAGCATCATACTACTACGCATATTATTAATGCTGCTGCTCGTAAAGTTTTGGGAATGCATGCAAACCAAGCTGGGGCTAAGAAAACGCTTGAGAAGGCTACAATTGATATTACACATTATGCTTCGCTAAGTGATAAAGAGCTAGTTGAAATTGAGAAAGAAGCGAATGCTATTGTGCAGCGCAAAGTTAACGTGAATAAGAGTTTTATGCCTCGTGAAGAAGCTGAGGCTAAGTTTGGAGTTATAATTTATCAAGGAGGAGTTGCGCCTGGCAAGCTGCTTAGGATTGTTGAGATTCCTGGGTATGATGTTGAGGCTTGCGGAGGAACACATTTGAATAATACTTCTGAAGCAGAGGTGATTCATGTAATTGGCTCGAGCAAGATTGCGGATGATATTGTGAGGATTGAGTTTGTTGCTGGAGAAGCAGCTAGAAGATGGGAAAAAGAGATTAAGGAAATTGTAAGCGGGGTTATTGAGTTAGTAAATGAAGAGTTTGGAGTAAAAGTTAGTGCAGAGCCAAATAATTTAAAATTGGCAGCAGATGTTTTTTCTGTTTCGGTTGAGCAGTTATTTGATACGATTAAGAAGTTTGTTGGTTTAGTTGATGAAAATAATAAGCTGCTGAAGGAGTTTGATACTAATTATAAGGAGCACAGATTTGGTTCCGGAAGGTTGGAGAAGTTTTGTTCTGAATTATTTGAGCATTGGAAGAAGCAGAATAAAGAAGTTGAGAAAATGCATGAGAAGATTGCCAGAGAACAGGCTAAAGGGTTGCGCGAGAGGAGCGTTGCTAAAGTTGATTTGGATGCTGCCGGGTTAAATGAGATTGCTGCTAAGTTTAACGAGATTCTGTTGTTAAATGATGATGGGTTGTTTGTGTTTAAA
>CAYJSO010000129.1:0-2702 GCA_964372795.1 uncultured Methanosarcinales archaeon | reverse complement strand
TTCTTGATGTGGCTAAGTCGCATGTTGTTTTTGTCTGCGGCAAAAGGGGTGGGGGAAAAAGCTATAGTATGGGAGTAATTGCTGAAGGAATAGCTGAGATGCCTGAGGAAGTAAAGCAAAATATCAGCGTTATAATGCTTGATACGATGGGGGTTTACTGGACAATGAAATATCCAAATCACCAGGATGCTAGTTTGCTGCATGAGTGGAATATGGAGCCGAAGGGGTTGGATGTGAAGATATTTACTCCTGCTGGATTTTATGATATTTATAAAGAGAAAGGGATTCCTACGGATGCTGCTTTTGCCATTAGGCCAGCTGATTTGAATCCAGAAGATTGGTGCTTAACGTTTGGAGTTGATGTCAATTCGCCTGCAGGGGTGCTGATTGCAAGGGCTGTGCATAAGCTGTTAGATGAAGGGAAGTCGTTTGATATTAAAGATATGATAAAAGTAACTGAGCAAGATGAGAAAAGTGATGAACACACCAGAAATGTTGTTGTGAATCAGTTTCATAGAGTAGAAGATTGGGGGATTTTTTCCAAGAAAGGAACGAGCATGAAAGAGTTAGCGGTTGCAGGGCAGGTTACTGTGCTTGATATGAGCCCGTATGCAACGCTGCCGAGCGGATGGCTGATAAAGTCGCTTGCGATTGGATTGATTTCCAAGAAATTATTTACTGAGAGAATGATTGCCAGAAGGAATGAAGAGTTTCAGAGCATTGATGCTGCGATGCATTACTTTGCCAAAGAAGTTAAGGAGAAGTTAGAGGAGCCGTTGGTTTGGCTTGTAATTGATGAGGCGCATGAGATGCTGCCTAATGAAGGCAAAACAACAGCAACAGACGCGCTTGTAACGATTTTGCGAGAGGGGAGGCAGCCGGGGATCAGTATGGTGCTTGCATCGCAACAACCAGGCAAGATTCATACAGACGTAATTACACAAAGTGATGTTGTAATATCACATAGATTAACTGCGCAGATTGATGTTGATGCTTTAGGGCAGCTGATGCAGACTTACATGCGCGAGGGTTTAACGCAGAAGCTTGACACTTTGCCCAGGGTTAGCGGAGCAGCAATAGTATTTGATGATATGAATGAAAGGATTTTTCCAGTGCAAATAAGGCCAAGATTAAGCTGGCATGGTGGGAGCGCGCCAACCGCGATGATTGAGAAGCCTGAACTGTTTTTTAAGAAGGAGCTTTAGTGGAGTAGGATTTATAAATAGAAAAAAATTACTTGTGTTAAAGAGGTGAAACATATGGCTTGGAAAAACTGGAGAGCAGCGCCGTTGCCGGGCTCATTCATGCTTACTGCAATCTTGGGTTTTTTGGTTTCAGCTATCTGGGTTACAAAACAAAATTATAATTGGGGGGTTGCTTTTATGATTGTGTTTTCACTGATGTTTATTGCTTCTATTATTAGTTTTACCCGCGCTCCAATAGAAGAAGAATGGGCTATGGAGAGAAGAAGGAGGTAAGGTAAAAGGAGATAATTAAACTTTAGAAATTAGATTTAAGAAATTAAATTTTAAGTATAAACTTATCCAAATGATGTTTTGCTTTTTCTCGATTTTTGCGGTGTTCTTTTAGGAATGCGTTTAGCTTGTTGATTAAGATTTGTTTTATTTCTCCTGTTAGTAACTTTCCGGAGCGATAGTCATCGTGAATCTTTTTTAATTTGTTGTCGTTTTCTTCAAAGAAAGTCAGCCATTGGTATGGAATATCTATGTCTGGGTTGCCACCCTTCCTGCGGTGTTCTGCTATAGTTGGCTGACCGCCGCTAAAAGCGTATTTCATAATTTTATTATGAACGGTTTTTTCATCGTCAACTGTGTAAATTGCAGTGTGTTCTTCGGAAGCGGACATTTTTCCGTGTGCTTGCATACCAGCTAAACCAGGCAAGAACTTGCATTGGATGGAAGCTGGCTTGTAGTAGCCAAGTTTTGGAATTATGTCTCTTGATAATCTAAAATGAGGATCTTGATCAACTGCATGAGGAATGATGCAAGGGATATTTTTCTTTTTTAAAACAGATGCGATGAAAGCAGGAACAGCCTGCATTGATGTGTAGAAGATGCTGCCTATGTTGCTTTTATTGGATAATCCAAAAGCTGATTTAACTGTTGAAAATGTAATGTGCTTGGCTATTTTAACCGCTTCCGGATACATTAAATTAGCGTGCTTTGTATCTATGAGAAAGAAAGTTTTTTTCGGGTTGAAAATAGCGGCTACATCAAGCATGTTTTCGTGCAGGTATTTTTGCGAGTCATTCCAAGAGACGTTTTGCTTGAAGAGAAATTTTTCTTCGTCTGGAAACTGGAAGTAAAGCTCTGCGTTGAATTTATCCTGGAGCCATTTTGTGAAAAGCCATGGAACCATGTGCCCGAGATGAACGTGTCCAGAAGGTGCGCGGCCTGTGTAAAGGGAGAAATGGTTGCCTTTTTCGTACTCGTCTAAGACAAAGTTTAAGTCTCTGTGGGCAAAGAATATTTTTCTTCTTAAGAAATGGTGCAAAGTACCGGTGTGTTTTTTTATTCTTTTTAATAAGGCATCGTCTATTCTTGAAACGCCGAATTCTTTGATAAGCTTGTCATAATCAATTAAGCCGTGTGCGTCGTATGGGGTAACTTGGTGCATATTGTTTAAGATTTGATCGGCATGTATATAGTTTTTCATGTGGAAGTAGCAGAGGTAGAATTTAA
>CAYJSO010000128.1:0-2747 GCA_964372795.1 uncultured Methanosarcinales archaeon | reverse complement strand
ACAACTGAGGCGTCCGATTCAATCACAAACTTCGGCGTGTCAACATCCAGTTTGCCCCAGGTGATTTTTTCGTTCGGCACAGCTCCACTGTAAGAACCGTAGGACGTCGTGCTGTCAGAAATTTGGCAGAAATAACCCCACAGGCGGCATTTTTCTTTCAGATCTTGTTGAATCAGCGGTACCACGCAAATGGGGAAATCGCCCGCAATGCCGCCGCCAATTTGGAAAAATCCGATCGACTCGCTGCGGCTGTTTTGCTGATACCAATGGATGAGCGCAGCCATTTGCTCAACGCCCGATTTTACCACCTGAAAACTCGAAACCTCTTTTCGTATCACATTCGCAACAAAAATATTTCCAAGCGTAGAATCCTCCCACCCTGGCGTAAAAATGGGGATATTTTTCTCGCATGCGGCAATGAGCCAGGAATCCTTGGGGTCAATCTGAAAATCCTTGTCAAGGTCACCGCTGCGAATGAGCTGGTACATGAACTCATGGGGAAAATACCGCTTCTTCTCTTCGTCTGCTTTCTTCCAGAACTTCAGGAGCTTGCGCTCGATGCGCCGCATCGCCTCTTCCTCAGGAATACAGGTGTCAGTCACCCGGTTCAGGTGCTGCTCGAGGAGCTCCTGCTCGTCCTCAGGCCTCAAATCGCGGTAGTTTAGGACGAGCCTGTAGTGGTTATGCGCCACCAGGTTGAACATGTCTTCCTCAAGATTGGCGCCTGTGCAGGTTATCGCGTGGACCTTGCCCTGCCGGATCATCTCTGCAAGGGTAATTCCCAACTCACCGGTGCTCATGGCCCCGGCAATGGTAATCATCATCTTTCCGCCATCCTTAAGGTGCTTGATGTAGGCATCTGCTGCAGCCCTTACTGCGACTGCATTGAAATGCCTGAAATTGTGCTTGATGAAATTATGGATTGCCTTAAAATCATTCTTTGAATTCATGGTTATGTCACTTCAAATTTTTCTGTATCAGATGAACTGAATCCCACTATATAAATCTTTTTGCGAGCAAAATTAATAAATTAATGGGCTTTTGTGAAACCCTATAATCCAAATCGAAGAATATAAATAGAAGTTCTCGTCGATAAGTGCTATGTTTTCAAGTAACACATCGACGAGGTGACTTCTGTAATGGAAATAATACTAAACAAGTTTAAAAAGGTTGCTGATTTTTGCTTTGAATTATTCGGTATTGCCGAAATTCCTCTATATTTTAGCAAATTTTCTAACAGGATGTATTCAAATTATCAAAAGCTTTTCTTGCTTGTTTACAAGCAATATCGTAAGTTTACTTACGAAGAATTGCTGACTGACATTGCAGATAATACAACATTAAGGGAGTATCTCGGTTTGATTGAAATCCCAGATTATACGACGCTGATTAAGTTCAAGAAAAAGCTTCCATTCGCAGTTTTGGAGAAGCTCGTTTTTGCTTTTGAAGAATTAATTTCGCCACCGAAGAAGATAGCAATTGATTCAACAGGAATAAGCCTCGATAATGCAAGTGCACATTACTGCAAAAGAACTGGAGTAACATTTAAGAAAAGACCATTTATGAAAACAACATTCATTTTTGAACTGGAGAATTTTCTCATTTTGCTTTGCAAACAAAGGAAAAAGCCAAGACACGACGTCGTGGATGCTAAACCAATGCTCAAGAAATTGAGTAAACATTATCAACCAGAAGTTCTTTATGCGGATAGGGCATACGACGACGAGAAAATCTTCAAAATAGCATTTGAGGAATTAAACGCCTATCCACTTATTTTACAAAGAAGGCTGGACGTGCCAAAGCACCGACGGAAAGGATTCTACAGAAAAAAGACGTTTGATGTCTTTGATTATGGAGAATATTTGCAAAGAAATCGTGCTGAATCAGGTAATGGAATTTTTAAGAAACGATTTAACAGCGACGTTAAAAGTAGGAACGATAGGCATCAAAAAATTGAGATAATTCTTAGAGTTATTGCACACAATATTGACCGCTTGCTCAGAAGTGGAAAAGAAATTTTGGCGATAACCATCAGAATTTGGAGGGTTTCATATTAGCCCAAAAAAAGCTTAGCTCTTATACAATACCACAACCCTCCCCACAACATCAACCAGCTGCGCTGCAGTTTTCCCGGCAAGCTCTGTACCAAGCTCTTTCGCATCTTCAACAGGGGCATTCCTGAGCAGTTTTATCTTGACAAGTTTCCTCGCCTTGAGCTGCCGCTTTATCTCTTCAATAGTTGTATGCGTAGCCCCAAACTTGCCTATCCTGACAGAAGGCTCAATTGCCCTTGCTTTTGCCCGCAGTTCTTTGATTTCCATATTTCAAGTTTTACAACACTAATAATTTGCACACTGTTGTCGCTCAGATAAATCTTCGCTCCGTGGCGACGTCAGCATCGAAAACCTTCGGTTTTCGGAAGTTCCGAAATGCAAAGCATTTCGATAGTCCCCGATACACAATGTTACCAGCAATTAATCGGGGACATATTGACACAGTTTGACTAGTTGCAAATTTTAGTTAGGCGTTAGTTAAACAAATAAAATACTTCTCTAAGCAGGGTGCTCATGCCCAAGCTCTTTCCTGAATGTCAGCTCCTTGATATGCTCCAGCTTGTTCTTCAATACGCTGCCAGGCTGCAGGTGCTCCACCATCTGTGAAACATGCTCTCCTCCCAGGAAATGCGGCAGGATAACATAATCAGCCCCTGCCTTGTACAACTCAAGCGCAGACACTATCAGGTTGGC
>CAYJSO010000127.1:0-2809 GCA_964372795.1 uncultured Methanosarcinales archaeon | reverse complement strand
TATTGATGTGATTTGGGATAGGATAAAAAGTAAAATTTCAGATGTAAGCGCGCCGCATGGATATAAATATTTTGATCCGAAGAGTGGGACGAGTGGGGCGTGGGTGCCAGAGAGCAGATTTTTAGGTACTGCAACTCCCACTGTGGGTGCGAGGGAGTTTGATGCTGCTACGCGAGCCCGATTCGTAAGTGAAATTGATTTTATAATAGAAAAACACCGAATTGTTCTCGCTGGGCTTGAAGCTAAAGGTTTGAGGGACAATGTAAATAATGCGCCACTTGTTGCAGATGCCCTGTTGGAACCATTCGTTCTCTTAGTCAATCCGAAGTACAATTCTCTTACTTTGAGTATTTCTGAGTTAAGGTCTGATCATGCTGCTCAAATCAAGAGTCTGCCTATGTTTAACGGCCAGAACTCGTTGGAGAATGTTCTTAGTTTCGTGAATCAAAAAATAACTTTTTTTAGTGGGGGTGTTATACTGCTGTCTATTTATCCAAGCAGTTTTGATGAAACTATAGATAAAATAAAAGCGTCAAAATTAGCAGCAGAAAATACAAAGCAGCAACTACAATCATGCTGCGGTTAGGGAATTATTTTAATCATGGTACTCAAAACAGCATTCAAAAAATCTGTAAGTGCAATCAAAAAGCACAAACTGCTATTTTTAATCCTGTTTCTTTTTCAGCTGGCGTTTTTTGTGTTGATTGGGGCTGTTAATGTGAAGTATCAGCTGCAGATTGGGGAGAATCTGCAGAGTCTTATTTTGCCTTTGCAGGATGCGAATTATGACGAGCAAGCTATTAGCAGTGGAGTTCCGTTTTTGGAGGATACTGCAAAGATATTTGAGAATTATCGGCTCTTGCTGCAGAATTTGCAGAAATTGGCTTTGTTTACTCTGCTGATTTATTTGTTTTTGCATATGTGGAACTGGACGTTAACTCATCATATGTTTGAGAAGCAGAAGATTGTTGTGAAGTTCAGCACGCTTGTTTTGAGGAGCCTGGTTTTTATTATTCCTATTGCCTTAATTGTTTATTTGATTTTAAGAAACGCTTTTAGCCAGGTTTTAGCTGATGAAACTTTTTCTCCAACAGCTTCTGTTTATTTTGTCTGGGGAATTACGATTGTTGGGTATTATTTCATGGTAATCTCTTTGGGAATGCCTTGGAGTAATTTGAAGGATAATCTGCGCAAGACGTTTAAATTAGGGGTTACAAAAGGACACTGGATTTTGTTAGCGTTGTTTATCGAGGTTGTTGCGTATGGCCTGGCTATTGCAGTTTTGGGAGAAGCCGCGCAGAACTGGCCGTTTTTCCTGATGGTTTTGTTTGTTATTGTTCTTGTTTTAGTTGCGGTTGCAACCAGAATATTTTTTGTTGCGGTTGTAAGGGAAGTTGAGAAGCAGGCGTAAGGTTTTTATATCTGTGGTTTTTGTTTTGCTTTATGAGTGATATAATTGCATTTGTTTTTCGGGAGGGCGCTGGTTATAGCGCTGTTTGTGATTACATGGGCGCTTCAAGAGGGTATTTTGATGTTAGTGGCGGAGATGCACAGGAATCTGAAGAAAAGGTTGAAGATAGATTAAGATTAGTTATTTTTAGTGAGTTAAATGGTGTTTTTGCAAGAAAAGAAGTGCCGAGTTTTTCTTCTGTGGCGCCCCTTGAGCATTTAGATCTGAGAGACGTAGGCCGGTTTGCTTTGGAAGTTAAAAAAAGAGATCGGAAGGCGACTGGTTTAGAAAAGATTGCTGAAAGGGAAATATTGCCTGATGAAGTTAGTGGATTGAAAAAGCCTGTTAAAATAACTTTCTATAAACCTGTTCAGAGTTAGAAAGAAGATAAATCTTTTTGTTCTGCCAGTTTTTTTATTTTTTTGAAGTCTTCTTTTGCTGTTTCTGTCAGGCTGCTGTTGTAAATCAAAGCTGCCGGATGGAATGTTGGCAGAATCTTTCTTGTTTTGCCTGCAATCTCTTTTTCAATTATTTTTCCTCTTGAAGATGAGATGCCGGTTTTGCCTGTGAGCCATTCTAAAGCGTGGTTGCCGAGAGCAACAATTATTTTTGGGCTGATGATGGTTATTTGTCTTTCAAGATAATTTCTGCAAGCAGCTACTTCTTCCTGTGCTGGAGCTCTGTTATTTGGAGGGCGGTGCTTGACAACATTTGTAATGAAAACTTCTTCTCTTTTAATATCGATTGATGACAGTAATTCGGTTAGTAATTGTCCTGCTCTGCCTACGAATGGCTTGCCCTGCTCGTCTTCTGTTGCGCCTGGAGCTTCACCTATGAATAAAATTTCTGCTTTTGGGCTGCCTTCTCCTGGAACTGGGTTTTTTGCGTGTTTGTATAATGGGCAGAGCTTGCAGTTTGCGATTTCTTCTGAGATTTTGGTTAAAGAGTCCATTTTATTTTATAAGTGTAAACTTAAGTTTATAAATTTTCGGTGGCGTAGTGGTAAAGAAGAGTTTTTACTGCTTCATAAACGGAAAGAAAATAACGTCTCTAACACTAGGCGAGTCTGTTAGCAGCATGGTTAAGCGGTCCACACCAATTGACATGCCGGAAACCGGGGGCAAGCCTATTTCTAGAGCGTAGATGAAGTCTTCGTCCATGCGCTGCGCTTCTTGCGTGCCTTTTATGAATTTCTTTTCTTCTTTTTCCCATTCTCTTCTCAGCACATCCGGGCGGTTTTCTTCTGTGTATGTGTTGCCAAGCTCCCAGCCGTTTATGATCGGCTCAAATCTTTCAGCGTAAAATGGATTGTCGCGCTTTTGTTTTGCCAGAACACAAGTTTCATGCGGGAAATCGTAG
>CAYJSO010000126.1:0-2895 GCA_964372795.1 uncultured Methanosarcinales archaeon | reverse complement strand
TGTTCGCCGTATACCAGTAAGTACGACTCACTGCACAGCGACATAATGCCCTTGCGGCTCAACCAAATGCGCAAATTCTAAAATATTTATAGCAACGAATCTTTCTTTTATTGTTTATCTTCTTCATATCGTTCTGCGTTAGCTTAATTACCTCGCAAGTAAATGGATTATAATAAAACACAATTTTCTGATTCTCATAAAGAAAAGCAGTTGGATGGAACATTCCATCACCAACATAAAGAAAAGCACTAATGTCTTTCCCAATCTCAAAAATATCACATCCTAGCATTTGTCCGCTAGCAGCATCATGCACCCCCCTGAACAGCTCAACTTTCCTTCCCGTTGCCTCAATTTGTTTTCTAATATCTCCAATCTGCTCCCTGAACTGTATAGTGCCAGCCAGCATAACTTTGCCTGGCAATTGCTCTAACAGCATCTCTGGCAATTTTATCTCGCCTTCATACTTTGTTTCAACATGGAATAGTTTCATGAGGATGCTTTAAAAGAACCAATTTAAAAAGTTTTCTTTAATTTCTTCTCAATCTTCCTTCTTTCATCAGCTTGTCTTGCACGGAGCCTATTGTCGCAGTACGTTCATCTCTCATTATTGAGTATCCTGTTCTAATCGCTTCATGCGCACAATCTTTCTTTCGTGCAATCTCCTCAAGCTTTGCAGCAACCTCTGCTCTTGGAGTTTTTGCAAGAAACATCCAAACTCCCCTTATGCTGACAAACTCATTCATAAGCATTGCATTTATATGTCTGCCTGCTGCATGCGATTCATTGTACCCAGTTACTTCTTTGAGCGTGCACATATGCGGTTCAATTTTATCACCCTCTTGCGGAATATATTCAAGCATCGCTCTCCCTTCCCTTTCAGCTTCCTCTGTTATCAACATCAAAGCAGCGTAATCCTGAAAAGCTTCTGCAACAGCTTCAGCAATTGCTCTGTCCCTCCTGTTTGTCAAATACTCCATTGTGTTTAAATGCTCATCAGTTGCATGCCCGTATTCATGCGCAATGCCCCCTAACATATCTTTTTTGTTTGTTAACCTTGGTTTTCCATTAATATAAAAACCGCCAATATGATCCTCCAACTCCATCAATCCTGCAAAAAGGCCGCTTTCTAAAAACGCATAAATGACATTATCTGGAACCACATCAAGCTTTTCAGGATCAAACTTCCTGCCCGAAATCTTGCCAAGCCATTCAACATATTGCCTGAATATGTGCTCCTCATGATTCAAAGGATTTTTCTTGCTATCTTGGCATCTTCTGTGCAGTTCTTCCATGTATTTAAGAAACCCTTCTTTATTTCCAGCACTAACTGCAGCAGTATTCCCATATCTCTGTGGCTGCTGCGTCTGGCATGCTGCAACTAGGCTGCTGCCTGCAAGAGCTGCCGTTACAAAAACTGCCCTCACAATACCCTCTATTGGCATAACATATCTTTAATCTCAATGGTATAAAAAGGTAGTGGTTTTTTACCCCAAGAGAGCCACTGGACAACTGCGAACATTAAGTATTTAAATAACAAATCTATTTTATACCTAATATTTGTGAGCTTAGAATGAAAGGAATAACTTATCCAACGCAAGAAAAAGTGATTGAATATAATTTGCTTGTGCTTACCATTATAAAAGTTAAGAAGGCAGATCAGCCAAAGTTGCTTAGTCGTCAAAAGCTTGTTGAAGTTCTTGAAGAATGCAAGAGATTAAAAGGAGATATCTATGATAAGGCTGCTTGCTTGTTGATGGGACTTATTCAAAAACACCCTTTTGCAAGCGGCAATAGGCGCACGGCATTTGTAGTTACAAAAGAATTTTTAATAAATAATGATACAAAATTCAATGTTAAAGATGATCCAGCTCAAGCTAGAGTCATGGTAGGAATAAGAGAAGGTTTTTATACTAGTAGCGAAATAAAAGAGTGGTTGAAACATGGCAGAATACGGGAATTCAAAAGATAACAAAAATCGAAGATTTTTGGGATCTCTTAGAGAATCTAAAGGTTCTCAAAGAGATAAAGCAAGGTCCGAAATAGTTGCCAAAGAGTTAGAGGAGTTTAATAAGCTAATAGTGGGCCACAAAAAGCTGCTCGCAGCTATCGGCAGTTTGTAAAGCTTCAGCTTAATTTCTTTTTGCACTAGACAACTGCGCTACAAAACTATTTAAATACAAACAACAACCAAAACAGCTAAAATGCCATACAGACTCTCCCATTCAACCTTAAACATTTTCAAAGACTGCCCTAAATGTTTCTGGCTGCTCTTGAACAAAGGAATAAAGCGTCCAGACACGATTTTTCCTACCCTTCCTGCCGGCATGGACAGAATTTTAAAGCATCACTTTGATTCCTTTAGAGAAAAAGATGCTTTGCCGCCGGAATTGGAGTCGTTAAACGGAGACGTTAAGTTATTCGATGGTTTAAAGCTGCTGGAGATATGGCGCGATGCAAGAAAAGGGGGCATTCAATGGAAAGACGATGACGGCAACATTATAATTGGCGCAGTCGATGACATTCTGCAGAAAGGGAAAAAGTTAATCGTTCTGGACTTTAAAACAAGAGGCTACCCTGTTAAAGAAGATACCCATGAGTATTATATTGATCAGTTAAACGTCTACAGTTTTTTATTGAGAAAAAACGGATATGAAACAGAAGACTACGCTTACTTAATTTTCTACCATCCGACAAAAGTCGCTGAAACTGGAGATGTTTTGTTCCACAAAGAGCTCAAAAAAATCCCAATATCTATAAAAGCCGCAGAAAAATTAATCAAAGACGCTTTGAAAATGCTGGAGGATGAAATGCCAAACGCATCAGAGAAATGCGGGTTTTGCGGGTGGAGAGAAAAATTAAAAGATTAAGAGTGAGAACTTCGTTTAACGCTTGTTA
>CAYJSO010000125.1:0-2957 GCA_964372795.1 uncultured Methanosarcinales archaeon | reverse complement strand
TCCGATCTGCTAGCGGCGGCCCAATATGATCAGAAGCAAACTCAACCGCTCTTTCCAAATTTGAAGTGTGCCTCATATATGTAACAACATAAAATATGCACTGCACCATCTGATTGCTTGCTTTCAGCCTCCAGGTGTTTGCCAAAAACTCCGGCAGCCTTTGAAGAGGATAAATCAATCCAAGTCCTCCAAACAAAAATATCACAGCAAGAAACACAGATGAAAATGCGCCATACGAAATTAAACCACCTAAAATCGCAACCAACACAGGAACAATAATCGCGAATGATATCGCCCCGCTCGCCGTAATATCCAAATGCGTAACACTAATCGCTTCCTCTATCTCAGCTCTTCTTTTCTCTTTTGGCGTAACCTTCAAAACCCTCTCGCAGATATTGCAAGCCTTCTCATACAAACTCAAATTCTTGGGCAGAAACGCTTTCTTAAACTCCGTATACTCCATAGAAAGAACATGCTGCTGTCCAAACGTCTCTCCATGCACGTCTCTTTTTGCATCTGCTCCTAGCTCTTCCCTCAGCCTTCTTTTATATTTCTCGCTTAACTCCTCTTCAACTGCCATCTATTGCCTCTTTTTTTAATTAGTTTATTTAAATTATTTTTTATTAAATTTTAATTTTCTGTTAATAGTTTTTAATTTTTGTTATTTTTTATTATTATTTTTAAACGTTAATTTTTATTTTTTTACTTTTGCAAATTGTCTTATTAACTTTTTACCTTCCCCTCCTCTTCGCTTCCCTCTTCACCCACTCATTAAACTCAAACAAAACTCTTTTTGAATCAATCTCCCCAGCTTCCTCCTTAACCTTGTCAACAAGCTTATGAAACATGTCATTTGCAACCGTAACAAAATCCGCTTCCAGCATCTCGGCATCATGCGATTTCTCAGCAATCTCAACTATTGCCTTTTTCACATTCGCCCTAAGCTGAATATTCTCCCAAACAGCTTCCCAGTCGCCGGCAAAATCTTTTATGCTAGCCGCAACCTCCTTCAGCACTTCAGAATTTCCGTTAATCAGCTCATCGCTAACCTCCAGTTTATCGCTTTGCGGATTATACTTCATCAAGTCAACAAACGCCCCTTCTCTTAATGGATCTTCCTCCCATTTCTTTCGAACCTCCGTTATTTGCAGCACTCTGCGCTGCTTCCTCAGCCCGGCTGCTGTTCTGACAGGATTTGCAACAATTATCACATCAGTCGCCTTAAAGCTCGTTCTTGGCACTCCAATATCATTAACTACGCGATCAAAAACTCCATACGGACTAGCTCCATGAATAGTGCCAGCAACAACATTCGCAGCAGCCCCGACTCTCATCGCTTCATACAGAGAAATTGCCTCCTGGCTTCTAACTTCACCAATTATCAATGCACTATCTCCCAGACGAAGTGTCGTCCTAATTCCTTTAGTCGCATCTACCTCGCTGCTCTCGCTTCCGGCAAGCGCACTCGCAACTTTTAGCGATTGAATGTTGTACCCTAACTTCCTCAGCGCATCCGTAGGCAGTTCAAGTGTATCTTCAATTGTTATTATCCTGTATCTTCTCATTATCTCAACTAGCACCGAGCCAAGCAGACTCGTCTTTCCAGAGCTTCTAGTTCCCGCAATTAGCATAGTTCTAGTTCCATCAATTAAAAACGACATCAACCCTGCGCTCAGCTCATTAATCATTTTCGCCTTCATAAACAGCGGCAAAGTCCACGGCTTGTCTCTATGCCTTCTAAAAGAAAACGCCAATCCGCTGGGATCCAATGGCTGTGTAACAGCAGCAACTCTGCTTGTCATCCCCTTTATTCTCAATTCGGTATCAAGTATGGGGTTTGCCTCGTCCAACGGCCTCCCAGAAATTAAACGGAGCTTTGTAGCCCAGCTCTCTGCTTCTGCTCTCGTCGGCAGGATATTTGTATCACAATCATCAAAATCCTGATGCACAACAAAAACTGGCGTTGCTCCAAGCGGCGAATTTATAGAAACATCCTGTATTCTGGGATCAGAAAGCAAAATCTCAATCAAACCAAATCCAACAGTGTACCTTAACAAAACTTCAGCCAGCTCATTCATCTCAGCATTCGTAAACTTCAATCCCTTATATCTGACTAAGTCCTCAATCAAATCCCTTCCAACATTGTAAAATACTTCTCTCATCCTCTCAGGATCAACAAATTCTGCTCTGCTAGGCTTGTGCTCAGCCATAATCTTTCTAGCGCTGTCCAAAATCTCATACTTCTCCTCGCTAAATTTGAATTCAGGCGGAACAATATGATAAAGCGTTTTCACACTGTCAGGAAATCCAAAAATTGTTACTTCTGTATTTCCAAGCGAATAGCTGTCAAGCACCCCTCCCTCAGCAGGATAAGTAGCCTTATGCTTTGTAAACATAAAATCCGGTTTTATGCTCGGATGGAAAATCTTCCTATAAACTTCTCTATCGCCAACCTTATACCCGGTCAGATACTGCTTTGTCAGCGTTATCATCCTTGTCTTTTCCATCAAATCAATAACCCAGTCAACAATAGAAACAAAATAATCAGAACACTGCAGCCCTTGCTTGTCTCCAATTGTTTCCTGCTTTATCTTCTCGCTCCTAAGCAGCCTTTTCAGATGCACATACGCTCCAATCGGATCCCCTTTCAAAACTGTAAATATTACATACTGCAAAGTCGCATAGCTGCTGCGCAGATAACGCTCGCACCCAGTACCAGCAACCAAACTAGAATAACTTAATTTCTCTTCTTTGCTTAGTTTCTTATAAAGCCTTGCAATCTCACTAAGCAGCTGCGTTTGATAGTAATCATATTCATAATCTCTTTTCTGAACAAGAATTACTTTTGTAACCCCGCTGACCTCAGCAAGCAGCTCAATTGTTTTAGCCATGCATATTGCGTCATCTTCAACAGCAGCCTGAAAGCTGCACTGCTCGCAGTCTATTCTCAAAACTTT
>CAYJSO010000124.1:0-3057 GCA_964372795.1 uncultured Methanosarcinales archaeon | reverse complement strand
AGATTCCAAGAATTGTGACTGGAGTTCAGACTGTGCTCTTCCGATCTGATGGACATCTTTGTCGTCAAGCACCATAAAAACAAGATTCTTGCCATCTACAACACAGAAACGAGCTTTTACTTTATCCATATGGCGAACATCTGCTATTCCTTTGAGCTCTTTTATTGCGTCTTTGTTTTCTTTAGTAACTGGAGCAGCTATCTTAATATCAACGCCTTTCTTTTTTACAGCCTCTAATGTTGATTTTAATCCCTCAATTTTTCTAATGAGACCTTGGGATGTTGTCATTATTCTAACACTTTTTTTAGCTTCACGGATTGCAAGATCGAGATGATTGTATAAATTATGCCTGCCCCGAATAGAGCCACTTAAATCTGATGGTTCAATTAATTCTATGCCTTGGGTGTGTAAGCTGTCAAGCTCTTTAAGTACGTCTGAATCTTTTAGCGATTCGAGGCGCTTTATCTTTTCATCTGCATTAATGCGCATGTTTTTCTTAACGCGCTCTACGACTTCAGACGGAGCAACAGCTATGTATTTAATCGGCTTGCCGAGTTTCATGACGACAAACCCTTTTTTTTCTAAGCTTTCAAGTACATCGTAACTTCTGCTTCTGGGAACGTTTGCAATATCTGAGAGCTCGCCTGCGGTTGAAACGCCACGAGAAAGAAGAGCTGCCCATAATTTTCCCTCGTAAAGATTGAGATCGAAGTAACGTCGTATTTTGATTAAAAACTCCTCCTTAACAATCATGGAAACCCCTCCTTTTTTAGCGCATATTTGTTACTTATCTGGAAATAAACATCACTACTATTAATATGTTACGGTTTCTTTTGTTTTTATTAATCTTTCGGTTTTTACTTTTATTACTTAGCACCAAATGCTATACGAGCATCTACTATTGTAGCGCTTTTTTCGTCAAGGATAACTGGATTCAGGTCAAGTTCTTGTATATTGGGGTGGCGTTTTGTGAGTTCACTTAGCCAAATAAGTAATGATAATAAAGCGTTTTGATTTAAATTTTTATTTCTAAAATTGAAGAGCTTGCTTATTTTTAATTCTGAAAGCATGGATTTTGCGTCTTCTCTTGCAATCGGGCAGATTCTTGAAGAAGTGTCTCTAAGGAGTTCTGTGAAGATGCCTCCTGCTCCGCACAAAATAACATGTCCAAATACAGGGTCTTTTTTAAGGCCGAGGATTAATTCCAATCCGGAAAGCTGCTTTTGCATCAGAAGAGTTTTTGATTTTGTTCTTTTTTTTAACAGGCTGTAAGATCTTAGCAAGTTATCTTGATTTATATCTGTTATAACAGCACTTTTTTCGGTTTTGTGCAATATGAATGGATTTTTTAGGACAATGGGGAAACCAATCTTTTTTGATGATTCAATTAGTTGTTTTTCATTTTTTACAACTGCGCGCTTTACGACTGGGAATTTGTGTCTCTCTAAGAAGTCTTCGGCGTCTTTTTCTGTGAGAATTTTTTTCATTTTTGTTTTATCTTTAATTTTTTCTTTGTGTTTTTGTTATTGTTATTTTTTCTTTATCTGAACCCCGGATTTTTCTTCCAGTAATTTAACCAAACTGCAGAAATCCTGTTCATCTAGTCCTTTTTCATGGCCTTTCTGGAATAGCTTGAATATCTCTTTAGATAATGGCAGATTAAGCCCAAGATTTTTCATCTCATTTTCAGCAATCTTAATATCTTTGTGCATTAATTTGTAGAGGAAATGTGCAGGCTTGAAGTTCCTTTCCATTATATAAGGCATCTTAAAGGATGCAACCTCATTCTTTGCTCCTGAATTGTCTAAAACTTCCATTATAGGTGAAATATCAACTCCGCTTTTCATGGCAAAAACCAATGCTTCAAGATAACTCTCTAAAATAAGGCTCATTGCAAGGTTTAGGGCATGTTTTACTTTCTGCCCAGCTCCGTTTTCTCCGCAATAAACTGCTTTCTTGCCCACGGCATTCCATAGGGGCATGCATTTTTCAAAAATTTCTTTTTTACCGCCAACCATAATTACAAGCTGCCCGGTTTCTGCCCCTATCTTACTACCTGTCAGAGGAGCATCAAGAAATCCTGCATTTTTTTCTTTTGCTTTCTTATGAATTTCATTTGTTAGCTCCAAAGAAGTGGTCCCGCAGTCAATTAAGATATTTTTTTTATTCAATGCCATGAAAAGACCATTTTTAGAGAATAAAACCTCTTTTAGAGCATTATCATTTGAAACGCAGGTGAAAACCGCATCGCATTTTTCTGGCAATTCTTTTGGCTTGTCAACTGCTTTAAAATTTATGTGCTTTATTCCTTTAATTTTCTCTTTTGTCCTATTGTATGCATAAACATGAAAACCATTTTTTAGCAGGTTTTCCACCATACCCCTGCCCATCGTTCCAATTCCTATGAATCCGACGTTTTTCATTTTAATCTTAGGATATATTTTTATTCAATTTATTTTATTTACCATTCCAATTTGTAACGCAGCAATGCTGCAATTCCGCCTAGGCCATGCAATTTTTTTCCTGCTTCGTGCTCTGTGCTTATTATGTGAATTGCTCCTTTTGCCGCGTCAACTTGCTTTATAATATCATTTAGCTCTTTAAATTTTTCCTTTTCTCTGCAGTCTTTCATTACTTGATTTGTTACTAATAGCTCGGAAATTGCAGCTGCATCTGCTGCAAGTTTTACCTGCTTTAAGCCGTAGGCTGCCAAGCCTTCTTTTGCAATTTCCGTCAAGAGCTTTTCAACAAGCTCTGTTTCCTGCGCAACGCGAATTTGATGCAATGCCGTTCTGGTTTCTGGGCGCTTTAGCACCTCGTCAACTGCATTTTCGCTTGCTGAGGAGCATGTCGCAAGAATAAGCTTTTGTTTTATCGCTTTGTCGGTTATTTGTTTAGCTAAATCTTCTTTGTAAAATGCGGGGCTTGCAAGGATTATGTTTTTTGGTTTTAGCTTTTCATTGTATGAAACCAGGAGTTTTATCAGTTCGGGATAAAAGGTGGATTTGGTTAAGGCGCGTTTTTCTTTCTTTTCCATATCTCCTTTAAGCTTCGCAA
>CAYJSO010000123.1:0-3126 GCA_964372795.1 uncultured Methanosarcinales archaeon | reverse complement strand
AAAATTCAATTGAATCGGATAAACTATAGAAACAATTCCCAACCCTAAAAGAAAATTTGTCATAGTGCTTCCTAAAATATCCCCTACACCAATATTCTCTTCTTTCTTCATCGTAGCTCTTACAGAAACAATCAAGTCAGAAAGCGCATCTCCAAGTGCAATTACAGTCAGCGACATAAACAACGCGCTAATCCCAATTAACGTTCCTAGCTTCATAGAGCTTAACACAAGCCATCTTGCGCTCAAAAACAGCGCAATCAGCGCAAGCAAAAACAACAAAGCATCTTTCCAAACACGCTTTAACTTTATCCTTTTCTTTATCATCCCAAGCTTTCCTTCCTGCCTCCAGAGCATCCCAAAATAAACAAAAAACAGCCCAACTAAAATAATTCCATCTATCCTTCCAAGCCTCCCGTCAATTAAAAGCAAAAACGGCGCAAGAGCAAACAAAAACAACAATAACTTTGATTTCTCCAAAATCTTGCACTCAATATTCATCTTCTTCCCAAATATAGCCAATGTCCCAAAAACAAAAAATATGTGCGCAATATTCGTTCCAACTAATACTCCAAAAGCAACCTCACTGCTTCCAAGTCCCCCTCCAGTCATAGCAGCAATGAATTCCGGAGCAGAAGCAGCAATGCTCACGACAAGAAGCCCAATTATATAGTTGCTCAGCCCAAGCTTTCTTGCATAATCAGATATCCCGTCAATCAGGTAATCAGATGATTTAATAAGTAGCGCCAGACTTGCTAACAAAACCCCTGCCCATATAATTATCAAGTTTACCAATTCTATCCCTCTTTTTGTTATAATAAAGAAACAATTAAGCATTAATAAAGCTTATTCAAATATTCCCTCTGAACCTCTCCGCTTCAAGCACTTTATTTATCGCAACAATATAAGCAGCCGTTCGCATATCAGCATTCTTCCTTTTCTTATACTCCTCATACAGCACATTAAACGCCCTTACCATTACAATCTCTAACCTTTCCATAACTTCATCTTCATCCCAATACCACCCTGTCAGATTCTGCACCCACTCAAAATAGCTTACTGTAACCCCTCCGGCATTGGCTAGTATATCTGGCACAACAACAATCCCTCTGCGGTGCAAAATTGCATCAGCTTCTGGCGTCGTTGGCCCATTTGCAACCTCTAAAATCATTTTTGCTTTTATTTTTGAAGCGTTTTCTTTCGTTATTTGATTCTCAAGCGCAGCCGGAATTAAAACATCGCACTTTAGCTCTAACACCTGCTCGTTTGTAACTCTTTTAGTTCCTTTAAATCCAACAACTGAGCCAGTTTTTTCCTTATGCAAAATTACTTTCTTAATATTCAGCCCTTTCGTATTATAAATCCCGCCTTTGCTGTCGCTCACCCCTATAACATTAAACCCTTTCTCATCAAGCATCATCGCAGAATTCATCCCGGCATTTCCAAAGCCCTGAACAACGACATTCTTCCCAGCTTTAAACTTCTTCAGCGCCTCGCGCAAAACAATAGCAGCACCAGCAGCTGTAGCAACATCTCTAACTTTACTTCCTCCTAACTCAAGCGGCTTCCCAGTCACCATTCCAGGCTCATGCACCCCTTTAATTTTCTCGTACTCATCAAGCACCCACGACATTACCTTAGCATCCGTATAAACATCAGGCGCAGGAATATCCTTCCAAGCGCCAACATGCTCAAAAAAAGCGCGAGCATAAGCTCTGCTCAGCTCTTCAACCTGCTTCTCATTCATTTTCTTAACATCAACAATAACTCCCCCTTTTGCTCCTCCATAAGGCAGCCCTGCAACAGCGCACTTCAGCGTCATCCAAAACGCTAACGCCTTAACTTCCCCTTCAGAAACATTCGGATGGTATCTAATTCCACCTTTGCATGGCCCGCGGGCATCATTATACTGCACTCTCCATGCTTTATACTTTTTTCCATTAACAGCCAATTCTTTAGAAAAAATCCTTTTCGGCTTCCTTAGCACAGCAAGCTCTTTATCGCTCCACTTTGCTACTTTCTGCACCTCTTTTAGCTTCCTTAACACATTCTCAAACGAATCAGCCATAGCAAAAAGGAACAAATTTTTGTTTATAAATGTTTGGTTTTAATTCTTTCTAGCTATCGTAAGTAGCGCAAATAAACTCACTCTTTTTTGTTTCACGACTTTTAACCCGGCTTTCTTTAACAAGCTTTTCATTTCCTTTTCAGAATACATTCTAACAAACCCCGGCTCTAATTTAAATAAAAAGTTAAAGACAGCTAACGGCGGAAAGTTAACATCAGCAATTGCAACCACTCCGTTTTTCTTCATTACCCTGCTAATTTCCTTTAAAGCCTTTTCCGGCCCTACAAAATGATGAAGTGCTTCTGTGTTCAAGACATAATCAAAAGTACTACTTTTATAAGGAATTTTCCAGACATCAGCTTGCTTTACCTCAACATTTTTTATTTGTATCAATTTTCTCTTAGCTTGTTCTACCATTCCACTTGAAAAATCAATTCCAATAACTTTGCCTTTCTTAACTTTCTTAGCAATTTGCATAATTAAATACCCAGTTCCACATCCAACATCAAGCACTTTACTTCTACTCTTCAACTCTAACATAGAAACTAACTTGTCTTGCACGCCCCTCATCCACCATCCAAAAATAAATCTATCATAGCTCTTTGCCCATTTATCAAAATACTTTATATTTTTTCCCTTCTTTTTCTCAATTTCAGAATTCTTTTTATACTCCTCAATCACCAGACTCCCAACATACCCGCAATCCTTGCAAATATATTTGCCAAACTGAAACCCCATGTACAAAGTCATTCCATCTTTCCTGCACATCGGACACTTATACATTTTTATTTAAAAAATTAACATAACTTAAGAATTTAAAAAAAATAAAGTTAAATAAACAATTCACTCAACAATCAACTTGCCTTTCATAACCGTCTCCTTCCCGTCGCAGTCACTGCAGCTAAAAGTAAACTCTCCAGCTTCATCAGCAGTAAACCTCAAGCTGCCAGTCTCACCAGGATTTAAATCAATGAACACGCCATACTCATCCAGCGAAAACCCAAAATCAGCATCAATGCTTTTCACACTTAACTTCACAGCAGAACCTTTCTTAACTTTAA
>CAYJSO010000122.1:0-3137 GCA_964372795.1 uncultured Methanosarcinales archaeon | reverse complement strand
TGCTGGCATTCACTCCAGAATAAGAGGAATAGTTGAATCTTTAGAACCTTCTTCTAAATCCTATCATAGAATAGAATAATTTTTGTTTTGATTATAGACAATTGCGTTGATTAATTATAATTGTACGCAATTGTGTATCCCGTAAATTGCACGTACATATTCAACTATCAGCGCAATTTACGATATTTAAACCTTCACAAACACTTCCCCATTCTCTACCTTAACTTCAAAATGCTCCAAATCAGTAGGCGCAGGCATCATCAACACCTTACCGCTTCTCACATCAAATTCAGCGCCATGCCATGGACAAGTCAAAACATTATCTTTAAGCATTCCTTCTTCCAACGGCGCTCCTCTGTGCGTGCAGTGCCTTGCATTTGCAGAAAAAATCCCTTTTGAATTAGCCAGAACAATTTCTTTATCCCCAGCTTTAACAAAAATCATTCTGCCAGGAGGACACCCATCCACATTGCAAGCTTTTATCCAGTCTGACATTTTGCACAGAAAAGAAACGATACAATAAAAACTTTTCTCTTATTCAAGACTTAATCAGGCCAATACTATCTTCTTCATTTCCTCAATTTTATCAAAATCATTGTCTTTAGTAACTAACAGCAGGTTATTCTCTATAACTTGTGCAGCTATCAGCATATCTGCCAGAGGAACAGAAAACCCTTTCCTGTCGTACTTGGCTTTCAATTCAGACAGAATAAAAGCAGTTTTCTTTGTAGGCAAAAGCAGATTAAACTCATTCAAGAATGCCAAAGCTTTCTCTTTGTTTTTAGGCTTTTTATCAGTCAAGCCGCGTAAAAATTCAAAATAAGAGATAAATGTGATGTGCGCAGGCTCAGGGTACTGCACAGCTAGCTCTTTCAGCTTCTCAGTTATACTTCTGTTGCGTCTTTCTAATTCTATCAGGATTGTTGTATCTAATGCTATAATCATTCTCAACCCCTAAACCCGTGCTCTTTCCTCATCTTCTTAACAACATTTTCCATTTCCCTTGCTTCCTTATCACTCAATATTTTTTCTCCTGACAAAATTCTGCTCCAGAATTTATTAGACTTATCCTTATAGAAACTCACCATTTTTTCAAGCATTTTCCCGACAGGAACATTGCTCTTATTAGCCATAGCTTTCAGCTCAAACCAGGCTTCTTCATCTACATTCTTAATGGTTTTCACGCTCATTAAAGTAATAAAGTAATACTAGTATTTAAATATTACTATTTTAGAGTTAAGTGCTTACTTCAGCGTCGTTATCGGCCTGCTCTGCACAATATAAAACTTTCCGCCTTCAAAAGCCCATTCAATATCCTGCGGATGCTTGTAGCGCTTCTCTATCAGCAAGCAAAGTTTTGCTAATTCAATTATCCTGTTGTCAACCAACTTCTGCCTTGCACCTTTTATTTCAGGCACCCCAACTTCATGAGTTCCACTTGCAGAGCGAACAACCATCATGTGCTGCGTAGAAACAGAATTCTCCAGAATCTTAAAACTCTTCTTATGCACAACATACGTGTCTGGAGTAACTTTTCCTCCAACAATCGCCTCCCCCAACCCATAACCAGCTTCTATAACCATCTGATCGTAATCTTGCGTAACAGGATGAACAGTAAATGTAATGCCGCTAACTTCAGACTGCACCATCTTCTGCACAACAACAGCAACACTGACTTTTTGCTTGTGCATTTTCTTCTCAAACCTGTAAAATATTGCTCTTGGCGTAAACAGCGAGCTCCAGCATTTCCTTACCGAATTCAGCAAATTCTTTTCCGTAACATTCAAATAACTCTCTAACTCACCGGCCCACGAAGCAACGCTGGAATCTTCAGCGGTCGCGCTGCTTCTTACAGCAACTAACTCTGCATTTAACTTCTTAAACGCCTCCAAAATCTCCTTCTGCACATCTTTAGGAATCTTTTCATGCAGAAGTATCGCGCTAATGTTCTCAGAAGCAACCTCAACAGAATTAATGTCTTTCGAATTAACCTTGTGCAGCGTTGCTTCAATCTCGCTTTCAATTTCAGTCTCCTCAATAAAACGTTCAAAAGCGCTTGCAAGCACAACAAATCCCGGCGGAACAATAATGCCCGCTTTTGTCATCTCCCCCAGCGAAGCGCCTTTTCCTCCAGCTATAGAAACATCCTTCTTTGAAAGCTCTTTAAAGGTTTTTATGAATTTCATTTTATATGCAGCAAACAAACCAATATTTTAAACCTTTCGTATTTGCTGCAAAAAAACACTTTCAAAATAATCGCACCACGTATTTAACGGACACGAATTGCATCTGGGATTCCTCGGCAAACAAATTGTCTGCCCGTGCGTTACAAACAGCTCATTTATCTCAAGCCAATGCTTTTTATCTACAATTTTCATCAGCTTTTCTTCCGTTTCCTCAGGCATTTTAGTTTTAACCAGGCCAATTCTGTTGCTTACCCTATGCACATGCACATCAACCGGTATTGCAGGCTTCCTAAAAGCATAAACCAAAACGCAATTTGCTGTCTTCCTCCCAACACCGGGCAGCTCAATTAACTTTTCAAAATCGTTTGGAACTCTATTACCATATTTTTCCTTAATTATTTTGCTTAACTTTTTTATATTACGTGATTTAGTCCTGTAAAATCCAATCCCGTAAATCAGCTTCTGCAGTCTTTTAGCCGGAATCTTAACAAAATCGTCTGGAGTTTTATACTTCTGAAAAAGTTTATTAGCAATTGGAATCGTTGTAGTATCTTTTGTCCTGGCGCTCATCACTGTGCTAACTAAAATCTGAAACGGAGTATATTTAGAACTAAGATCCTCCAGCATTGTTGCGTTTTGTCTCTTGCGCAGAGCTTTGAGAATTTGGGGAACTGGTTTCATAATAGAAGAGAAAGGACGAAAGTTTAAAAGCTTTCTCAAAGCGAAGCCTCTTTCTTATAAACCTTACTCTCCCAGCTCACACCTTAAACAAAATCAACGCAAATTAATATCTAAACTTTACCATTTTGCTATACAAAAGCTATAAAAACCCCGTTAAACTTTGCCTCTTAATGAGAAATCTGTTGTGGTATCTTATAGCAGGCACAAAAGGGGGCGAAACAAGAGGAAAAATCATAGCTTTACTGAAAGAAAACCCTTCTAACGCAAACA
>CAYJSO010000121.1:0-3227 GCA_964372795.1 uncultured Methanosarcinales archaeon | reverse complement strand
GCATCTTCGAGCCGTTCTTCACCACCAAGGAAGCCGGGAAAGGCACATTGTGCTGGATGTAGAAAGATTTTAGCAGGGGTTGCTATAGCTAGAAAATCGCAGCTGAATAAGCTGGCTAAAACAGAGAAAAGGCCGGAAAGGCCGTTTGGTGGTGTGCTGTGCGGCAGCTGTATGAGAAGAGAGATGATTAGCAGAGCGAGAAGGTGAATTCTATGTTTGAAGTCGGAAGAGTTTGTATGAAAATTGCGGGAAGGGATGCTGGGAAGAAGTGTGTTGTAGTTGATGTTTTAGACAAAGGATATGTTTTGGTTGATGGGGAAACAAGAAGAAGGAAGGTTAATGCAAGGCATTTAGAGCCGTTGATGCAAGTTGTTGATGTTAAGAGAGGGGCAAGCCATGGAGAGGTTGCTGGTGTGTTGGGGATGAAGGTTAAGGAGAAGAAAGTGAAGCAAAAGACGCAAAGGCCGAGAAGGGTTAGGAGGGCGAAAGTAAAAGCGCCTGTTGAAAAGAAGAAGCAAGGTTGATTCTATTTTAATTTTAGTAATGAGAAAAAAAATTTAATTTAAAAAATTAATCAGTAAACTATTTAAAACAATGCCTTAACTAACTTCTATTATGGGCTCGTGGTCTAACGGCATGACGCAACCTTCGCATTGCAAACTAAAAGCATAGAAAAAGGTTGAGGCTCCGGGTTCGAATCCCGGCGAGTCCATTTATTATTTAACTAAAGAAAATAAGATATCAACATCTATCTCTGCTGCTGAAACGGGCATAGTCAGGCCCCAGTTAGTTAGGACTTGAGGATGGATTTCGCCGAAAAATGCAACTGGATTTTTGTTTATTGTTGTGGATGCAGCGCGGCCAGGAATGAATGAAGGGTGATCGGCTTCTTTTATTGTTGATGTTAGTGAGAGTGCAGATAGCAGTGCTTCGATTACCTGGCGGATTTGAGTGAAGTCTGATTTGTCGTGGCAGAGGGTGATTGTGAGAGTTGTTTTTTCATTTATTTTATATTCTGATTTAGGGTCATGGTGGAAAGTTATTCCAAACTCAAAAAGGTTTTGCGGATATTCGTGATGCTGGTTTTGGGAAAGAATTTTTAATACGCTTGGAATGATGCTGTTTCTTAAGTGCGAGTAATCAACGACTGCATTTTTTAAAGAAATTGTCTTTTGGTTATTGTTCATTTTTGCTGTGAGTTCTTCTTTTGACATCAAATGATATGTTTTTATCTCCTGCAATCCAAGGCCAAGCATCAGCTCAGTTAGTTTTGAGATGAATTTGTTAATTGGGGCTTCTTCTGCGACTGTTGCAACACAAGGGATTTCTTCCTTGAAATTTTCATAACCGAACGCAATTGCAATGTCTTCTATTAAATCAGCCTGGTGCAGAATATCTGCACGATAAGCTGGGATAATTGCAGTTTTGTTTTGGTAAGTGTAACCCATTCTTTCCAATAACTCTTTAATATCTGATTCTTTTAAATTCAAGTCAAGAATTTTGTTTATGTGAGTCAAATCAACTTTCATCTTCTTTGGAGTTAAGTCTGGAGTTGAAATTGTTTTGTTGTGGTATTTTATATCCATGCTGTATATTTGGCCGCCCATGTCTGCGAGAGCTGTTACGAAGATGTTAAGTGTAACGAGCAAAGTGTTCAGATCAGGGCCGGTTGCCTCTATGAAAACGTCTTTTGTTTTCTCGTCTATTTTTCCAACATCATGAGAATTTATTATGGGAGGCATGGACATAATCGTACCTTTTGCATCAATAAAGACAGGAAATTCTTTTTGAGCTTCTATTATATGAGAATATCTTCTGCCAGTTGGATGTTTTGTTAATATTTCTCTGCCGTTAAGGATACCGTTGTATTCCAAAGGGCGGAATTTAATTTCCTCTGCTTTTTTTGCTGTAAAGGTTATTGGAGGAGTTATTTTGTCTAGTGGATAAATGCCCAAGCCGCCTTTTTTTCTGTTTCTAAGCAAAGTTGTGGCAAGTTTTTCTTGCAGTTGAATGACTTCGCGGATTTTTTCATCGTTAAATTGTAGATTTTTAACTATGCAAGTTACTGCGTATGGCCAGATCTGCAAAGTGCGTTCAATCTTTGTGTATGTGCCTGAGCGCTTAATTTCGTAGTGGCGCAATCCGGTTTTTGAGCCGATGAAAGAAGAAAATGCGCGAGCGAATCCCTGCTCGCTTAGCATGTCTGGGCGGTTTGGGAATACTTCAACTACTATTTCTTTTGAGTCTAGCTTTTCCAGATCTGTGCCTAGCATAGAGATGTGTTCTTTCAGCTTTGCATCTGGAAGTTTTCTTCCGATTAGTTTCTCAAATACTGTTCTGTCTAAAGTTACTGTAGGCATTTTGTTTATTTTTTGCTTATTCCTTTAAATTAAATGCTTTTTCTGCTGTGGCCATTACCTGCTGGTTTCCGTCTAGAAGCACCATGCGTATTTCGATGTTTGCTGGATCAGTCACAGTTTCACTGTATTGCTGGCTTACATCAAATCCGTGCTCTGCTGAAGCGCTGGATCTAATTTCCCTGTCTGCGGTCGGCACATTTGCTTCTTTTGGTTTTTCGTAGCCTTCAAATGATACTGAAAAGCTGGCAGGTTTTATAGTGCCCCCTTCATTGTTTGTTATACGATAATAGATTGTCGTTACTTTTCCCCATGTACCTTTCCATTCGAATGAAGGCGTGCGAGTGAATTCGAGCTTGATGTTGTTGTAGTTGCCTGAAATAAGTGGCTCTTCCTTTAAGCTGTCTTGTGTTGTTGTTTTTGAGGTTGAATTCTCATTTGTCTTTTCTGTCGTCTGCGATATCTGTTTTGTTGACTTTGTTGAATTAACTGTTGCAGCAGCAGTTATCGTTTTGGACGATGTTGATTTTGAAGCTACTTCTTCCAAGTTGCTGTCTTCTTCCATTTCTTCGCTGACGCTAAACAAAGGTTCTTCTGATGGAAGCAGATATCTGCCTGCTAAAAATCCACCGAGCACTAAAATTAAAACTACCAAAACTTTCAAGTTTACAGTTATATTTAAACTTTTATCCAATAGGCTCATTTTTTCACCCCACCCAAAGCTTCGCTAAGCGAAGCTTTCTAATATCGTTGTTGTAAAGATCACGAATGTCTGTGATCCTATAATATGAGGAAATGATGCGCTCCAATCCAAGCCCCCAAGCCAATACAGGAATATCCTTTCCAAGCAACGGGATTACAACTTCGGGG
>CAYJSO010000120.1:0-3238 GCA_964372795.1 uncultured Methanosarcinales archaeon | reverse complement strand
ACTGGGAAATGCCTGTTGCTTTATACGTCGGAAGAATAAACTTCCTGGACATGCCTCTCAGCTCAAGCGAAACCAAAAAGATGATTTTCGCAAAAAAATATACCGGCTGGGACGATATTAGATTGCCTTTCTTGCCTGCACTAAAACGTCGCGGCTACCAGCCAGAAGCATTCATCAAATACGCTTTAGACGTTGGAATAACGGAAAATGACAAAAAAGTGAGCAAACAGGAATTTTTCAAAACAATCAACCACTTCAACAAAGAAGTTCTTGATCCTCAGGCAAACAGGTACTTTTTCATCTGGGATCCAGTCAAAATTAAAATAGAAAATGCTCCCGAAAGAGAGGTAAAAATAAATCTGCATCCTGACTTCCATGCACGCGGCTCCAGGGAATTCAAAACAAAACAGGATTTCATAATAACGAAAAAAGACTTTAACGCTCTGGAAGACGGGAAAATAAATCGTTTGATGGACTGTTTAAACTTTGTGAAAAGCGGAAAAAAACTAATTTATCATTCCCAGGACTACGAAACCTTCAAGAACGCAAAAAACCGCGGCATAATAATGCACTGGCTCCCTGCAAAAGACAAATTTGTTGACGTAACTGTTTTGCTGGAGGATGCAACAAAAGCAAGAGGCGAAGGCGAGCACCGCATTGCTGAGTTAAAAGAAGGCGCAATAGTGCAGTTAGAACGCTTCGGCTTCTGCAGACTGGATAAAAAGCAAAAGAATAAAGTTGAGTTCTGGTTTGCGCACAGATAGAACTATCTTTTCATCCTCCCAGCTCCTTCAGCGTATCCAGCCTCATCGTAGTCAAATGATAAATGATTCTCGTAGAAAAATCAATTGAAATCAGCGCTTTTATCAGACTTTTATCCTTCTTTCCAAGCGCTTCGTCAATCAAGGCTTCTTTTCTTTATACAGCTTAAACGCCCCAACACGAACTTTAATATAAACATTGCCCAAAAGCTTTATATATCACCTTCTTAACTATAGTTAATTATATTAAGTCAAGCTTAATTAATCAGTTAAGCTTAGTGGAGGGGATTATTATGCAAGAACTCATTCAGCCAAAGCAAACTAAGTTCATATTTCCGCAGGAGATGGAAGTATGGTATGTTCTCCCTGCAATTAGAAGGGAATTTGCTTTATCTTTAATCGAAGCTGGCTTGTCGCAAAAGAAAATAGCCCAGATTCTAGGCATAACAGAAGCAGCAGTAAGCCAATACAAGACAGAAAAGCGCGCAAAAGAGCTTGTTTTTAGTAACGAAGTAAAGCAAAAAATAAAAGAATCAGCTAAAAAAGTTATGCACCAGCCAGAAACAATCTTCAGAGAAATAATGAACATAGATGACTACTTGAAAAGCAACGGCATTTTCTGCCAGCTGCACAGGACAAAAACAAAAACTCCGGAAGGTTGCGAAGGCGTTTGCTCGCAGCATTTCTTTCCAAAAACAGAGTTTGTTCAGATAGGCCCCATTACAAAAGCCCGTAATTAAAAGAGCAAAGACTGCGGAGCTGGTTAAATGCGGAGCATCATACAATATTGCGACGCTAAAAGTTAAAAAGTTAAAGAAAATTAAAAATAAAATGAAGTTGATAAAAACAATAAAAATTAAAATTAATAAAAAAACAAAACTATAATTAAAAAATAACAAATTAATATAATCAAACCAAAATGCTCGAAATAAAAGATCTGCACGTAAGTATTAAAACTGAAACAGAAAACAAACCAATACTCAAAGGAGTAAATCTGACAATAAAACCAGGGGAAATACACGCCTTGATGGGCCCCAACGCAACAGGCAAATCAACTCTTGGCTTGGCATTAGCAGGACATCCAAAATACATTGTTGAAAAAGGAGAAATCCTATTAAACGGAAAAAACATTCTAAACTTGCAGCCAAATGAGCGCGCAAACCTTGGCTTGTTCCTAGCCTTTCAGTATCCTCTTGAAATCCCAGGCGTTTCATTCGGCAATTTCTTATTTACATTATTCAGAAATAAAAACAAAAAAGCCAGCATAACAGATTTTAAAAAACTATTAAATGAAAGCATTTCAAAACTTAATTTGCAGCATAACTTCGCAGAACGCCAACTAAACGCCGGCTTCAGCGGCGGAGAAAAAAAGCGCGCAGAAATCCTGCAGCTATTGATGCTAAAACCAACCGTAGCCATTTTAGACGAAACTGACTCTGGCTTGGACATCGACTCACTAAAAACGGTAGCAAACGCGCTCAGCAGCATACGTTCGAATGAATTTGGATGCTTATTAATCACACACTACTCAAGGATTTTAAACTACTTAACTCCGGATTTTGTTCACGTTCTTATCGACGGTAAAATAGCATTGACAGGCAACTCAAACCTGCCAAAAGAATTAGAAAGCAAAGGCTACACTTGGTTGAAAGAAAAGGAGGAAGAAATATTAAATTAAAATGACAGAACAAACTCAAATAAACCAAACACCAGAAGAACAGGAACTCAAATTCTTCAACACAAACTACGAGCAGAAATACGGATTTAGAGACAACATAAAGCCAATCTTCCAGACGCCAAAAGGAATAACAGAAGAAACAGTAAGAGAAATTTCAAGACAAAAAAACGAGCCTGAATGGATGCTCAATGCAAGACTAAAAGCATTTAAAATCTTCCTCGCAAAACCAATGCCGACTTGGGGCGCTGATTTATCTAAAATCGATTTCAACAACATAACATACTACCTAAAGCCTTCTGAAAACAACGCAAACAAATGGGAAGATGTTCCAGAAAACATAAAGAAAACATTCGAGCGCCTAGGCATTCCAGAAGCAGAGCAGAAATTCTTGGGCGGTGTAGGTGCGCAATACGAATCTGAAACTGTCTATCACAGCATCCGTGAAGACTTGGCAAAAAAAGGCGTTATTTTCTGCGACACAGACACAGCATTAAAAGAGCATCCAGAATTAGTCAAGCAATGGTTTGGAAAGCTTGTTCCTGCTGGAGATAACAAATTTGCAGCATTAAACACAGCTGTCTGGAGCGGCGGCAGCTTCATTTACATTCCTCCTAATGTTCATGTTGATGTCCCATTGCAGGCTTACTTCAGAATTAACTCTCAAAACATGGGACAGTTTGAGCGCACTTTAATTATCGTCGACAAAGGAGCTAGCGTGCATTACATTGAAGGTTGTACTGCACCTGTTTACGCATCAGATTCATTGCACGCTGCAGTTGTTGAAATTATTGCCCTTCCA
>CAYJSO010000119.1:0-3255 GCA_964372795.1 uncultured Methanosarcinales archaeon | reverse complement strand
TTCATAATGACGGACTGCGCAAACAAATCTTTGTTTGGCAAGCACGATATTGCATTTCAAGGTATAAGAAGATACTCAAAAAAAGAATTAATTCAAAAGCTAAAAATCGCTGGCTTCAAAATAGAAAAAATCTCCTACTTCAACACATTATCCTTTCCATTAGTTTATCTACATAGAAAATTCACAAATCTAGCAAACACAACACCAAAATCAGAAGTAAACGAAGATATTAATCCAACACTAAACAAAATATTAAAAGCAATCTACAAAACAGAAATCCGCGGCTTAAAGCATTTTAATTATCCGTTTGGAGTTAATATATACGCAGTAGCTAGAAAAAAGTAAATGGAGAAAAAATGACAAACTTGTGGCTATTTGACATTGATGGAACTTTAGTGGACATAAATCACTTGCATCTTCAATCCTACAAAACCGACTACTCAAACCATGGATTGAGCGTCCCAGACAAAGCAATAACTGATACATTTGGCATGTCAGAAAGAGAAACGCACACAGCAATCTGCAGAGCAATGGAAATTGAACCAAATCAAGAGCTTTTAGACACTCTCGTAAGAGAACACCCAGCAAACTTCCTTGGATTGCTAAGAGCAACTCCAACAATAAAGCCATTAGAAGGTGTCACAGCACTTTTAACCTATTTGCAAAATGAAAGTGAGATTATAGCAGCAGTTACAGGCAACCTACAAGAACCGGCAACAGCTATTTTAGAAAAATCAGAACTTTTACCTTACTTCAGATTCATAACATATGATGACGGCAACAGCACAAGAGCACAGCTAGTGCAGCGCGCAATACAAGAAGCAACAGGCAAGCACTATCAATTCCAAAAAGTTATAGTAATAGGCGACACAACAAAAGACATCGAAGCAGGAAAAGCAGCAGCACAGGCGTTACCAGATATTGGATTGCTTACAGTTGGAGTTGCGACCGGTTCAGATTCAATAGAAACATTAAGAGCAGTAAATCCAGATATCGTCGTGCAGACGTTAAGGGAGTACAGAACAATAATTACTGCAATAGATAAAACAAGACAATAAAACTTAAATATAACCTCAAATAAAATTAAAAGTTGGGTGCTGGACTTCAGATCAAGCATGGTGAAACTAAATGACCGAAAGACAAAAATCTGATTATATGGTTTTAACAACAGCAGACGGCATACCATTAGTAAGAGAAGCCATGGAAAATCATCCAATTATACGGTTTGAAAGAGGGTTATCGCCAGCAAGCATTCATTTTCCAGATAACCAAGATAGATCGTATGCAGCAGCACTAATAAACAGACAAGCTCTAATAGATGCCGGATTACTGCAAACAGCGCATCCAACTTACGGAGACGAAACAAGACCCGCATTCGATTGTGCAAGAAAAGATGGTAGCGTCCTCAGGATAAGTGTTGGAATAACTCATTACAAAGCATTTATAGCAGATTTGGAGAGAGGAAGAATCTCTCCAAAACTTAACGCGAAACTTCGAGAACTAGGAAGAACGACTTTCAAAGATCAATGGGCATATTTTCAGCAAGCAATAGGTGTTGCAGGATTAGTTATAACAAAAGAGGGTTCTATAGCAATTGGGCCGAGAACATCGACAAGAGCAGAATACGATGGATTTTTTGACTCAGCTGCAGGATATGTGCGTTTCCCGTTAAATACTCACGACGGAAGTAGAGACGTTGAACACCCAGAATCCATAAACCCAGAATCAGATTTAAGAAGCATAGTAGAAAGAGAATTTGGCATCACAAGAGTAAGTAGAACTGTGCCAGTAGGATTTTTTGGTAATCCAAACACAGGCGAGTTTGATATCACGTATCTCGTCTTTGTGGATGAAATAAGTAAAAATCTTGCTGATAGTCTTGCTGATAGTATTGTATTTGAAACAAGACAAAGACGCAAACTGGAATTCCTACATGGTGGATTTCCAACAGCCCAGGCAGTTTTAAGAGGAGAGGTTATGGGCGACGAGGACTTTATGTCCTCCACTTGGGGCGCACTAAAAAGCTTAAGACCAGAAGATTTTAAGTAATAAAAAATATTTTATTTTTTCTGCAATACTAACTCTCTTTCAGCTTCCTTCAAATCATTCTCCACCATTACCCTTACAATATCCTTAAACATTGTCTTTGGCTCATACCCAAACGCTTTCTTCGCCTTAGAATAATCTCCAACCAAAGCTGATGTTTTGCTCGGCCTCATAAGCGAAGCATCGAACTCAACATGCTCTTTTGCATTCAACCCAACAGCCTTAAACGCTTCCTCCAAAAACTCTTGTATAGTATGCGCTTCTCCGGTGCAAATAATAAAATCATCTGCTTTCTCAAGCTGCATTATATTAAAAGCAGCTTCAACATAATCAGGCGCATACCCAAAATCAATTCCTAAGCTAATATCCCCCAACTTTAATTTATTTTGCAGCCCAAACTTTATGCGAGCAGCAGCCTTTGTTATCTTCCTTGTAACATACTCCTCGCTCCTCCTCGGCGACTCGTGATTGTAATAGATTGCAGTCGCTGCAAAAATCCCAAACACATCACGATAATATCTGCAAAGCACATAAGCATATGCCTTTGCACATGCATACGGACTTTGCGGCCTTAATGCACTCTCCTCATTCTGCACTTGCTCAGCAGCTTTCCCAAAAGCATTTGAACTAATTGGCTGAAAAAACTTTATTTTAGGATTGACCTGCTTTATTATCTCTAGTATTCTCCCAACCGCAGCACCTGTTATATCAGAGCTGTAATCAACCGAATCATAACTCCAGCTCACATGATCCTGATCAGCAAAATTATATAGCTCATCCGGCTTAACCAAATTAATCACCCTATACAGCGAAGTTGCATCCGCTAAATCTCCTTTATGCAAAGTCACTTTATCAAGTATTTGTATTATATTTTTCTTGTTTCCAGTAGCGCTCCTCCTAATTAAACCATGGACTTCATAGCCCTTAGACAGAAGCAATTCTGCTATATATGATCCATCCTGCCCCGTTATCCCAAAAATTAATGCTTTCTTCATATTCTAATCACCATCAGCCGTCATATTACCTTAAACTCCGGCAGCGGAACAATAAATTTTCCCCCATTTGCTCTCCATTCAGCTTCCCTCTTTAAAAACTCTTGCAAAAACGCATAAGGCAAAACCAAAAAGTAATCTGCTTTTCTGCGAGCTTCCTCCTCACCCATAATTGGAATCATCGTTCCTACTGTAAAGCGTCCAAACTTCTCTTTAC
>CAYJSO010000118.1:2381-3269 GCA_964372795.1 uncultured Methanosarcinales archaeon | reverse complement strand
ATGCATAAACTCGTTTAAATTACTTGATACAATAGCCACGTGCATCGGCGCTCCCAAATAATTTTGTAAATCTTTCACTTCTTTTCCATCTTTTTTAATATAATATTTTAATTCAACTTCATCATCAGCAACAACTTTCGCGGGATAACTCAATTCTACATCATATCCATTAAACTTCTTATCCTTGAAAAAATCATCTGCAATTTTCTCCATCCTTTTTTCTCCAATATCAACCAAAAACTTCTGGGAAAAATGTTCTCCTTCAGCAGCAAAATCCACTGCAGCAACATATCTCCCTTCTTTTGGAAAGCTATGCTTAACAAAATACCTTCCTCCCAGTTTCATTTCATTAACATCTCCAAAATCTTCCGGATGAATATGCTTAAACAAACTAAAATCCTCGCTTATAACTATAACATGTAATATCCTCTCATGATCTACATCCAGCATCAGCTGATTACCTTTCTCATCGCTTACAAAAAAACTTAGCAAAGCTTCTTCCCCTGCATTTATTTTCTCCGGCTCCGTCTTAAACTCAACAACTGCAGTTTTCGTTTTTACTTCATACCCATAGCTCGAATTAGCACACCCGATTAAATAAACACCAATAACAGCCAAAACAAAAACCCAAATCTTGTAAATCTTATTTCTCATTTTTTGCATCTAATGTCCATGCTCTCCCCCATTAGCTTTCTGCTTTGTAATGCTCATACATATTAACATCCTCTGCATGCCCGCAGCTGCTCGACAAATCCCACAGCTCTGCTAATTCAGCTGCGCTAAAATCATGATCAACCATTATCTTTTTTCCAAGCCCTTCCATCATATCCCACTTCCAGCAACGACAGCAGCAAGGCCCGCCATGATGCGACATCTTCACAGCTTGCT
>CAYJSO010000118.1:0-2371 GCA_964372795.1 uncultured Methanosarcinales archaeon | reverse complement strand
TTTCATTCTAATCAGCTTCTGAGCATGCTCTACAGGAACGTCATAAGGATCCAGCGGAATCAGCTTCGCATCCTCTCCTAACTGCTCGCTATGCTCATCAACAAACCCCTTAATAGCTTCCAGCTGTGCTTCATACGGCTCAATATTCATAAGCGCCCCGCAACACTGTCCGCCCATGTTCTTATCATCAGCTTTCATCTGTATAATCCTATCAGAACCAAAACATCCAATTGTTAATTCATCAAGCTCAACCATTCTTTCAGGTACTTGCTTACTAAGCTCCTCGCTCTGCTGGTAAAACAGAGCCCTTGCTTGCGGCGATAGCTTGCTATAAACCTCTAAAATCTCCTTGTTTGCTGCTTTCTCTCCCTCAAATCCTTCGCTTTTCCCAATATTCCCACTAAAATAAGCTACCCCTAAGGCTAGCAAAGAAACCAAAAGCACCGCAATAGCTACACTCTTTTTATCCATGTTTAAATTCCTCTTAATAATAAGAAACTAGTAACACCTTATATATTTAACCTGAAACTAGTTTCAACCGGCTTAACAAGCTTCACTTAGCTACAACAATATTAGTCATCCCTCTCCTTTTCCTTTCAATATAATCCATTTGCTCAAGCTTATGCAATATCCTTGTCACCTTAACCTTAGAAAGCTCAAACCTCTTTACAATCTCGCTTTGATACACTCCCTCAACATTTTCTTTTATAAAAAGAAAAATACCCTTCTCTTTCTCATTCAGCTTTGTTAAATCATATTCCTTCTCTTTAATAAATTTCTCTGCTTTAACAAAAGCTAAATAAAATCCAATCCCTCCAACAAACGCAATTAGCACGCTTACCACCCCCACGATCCATGAACCAGTGTCACCTTGATACTGCTTGCATAATTGCAGCGTGCATGTCATACTTCCCTGCTCCCCGCAAAAACTCTGGCATGCTTTCAGATTCTGATTGTCAGAGTAAATCTTATACCATCCCAAAAGAGCTAGCACTAGCACACTTACAACGACAATTAGCCACCCAAGCCTTTGCGGCCTCATAAAGCAAGAAACTAGTTCCATATATTAAAACTTTTCCTTTTAAATATAAAATTAAATAAAAATAAAAAATTAATAGTAAAATAAATTTAAATAATAAAAATCAAAAAACTGAAAATTATAAAAACGTAATCAAAATGATAATTAAAACTAAATAATACAAAATAAAAAACAAAGAATACAATATAATAAATTAGCACATCAACTCAGAATTATACTTCTCATGCACCCCATCCAAAAAGTGCCACAAAGCATCCATCGCTTGCGTAACTCCCTTTAAAACAACCCCTTTCTCCCCTTCAACTTTCACTTTCTTCTTTATTATCTCCTTCCAATCATTCGCATGCTTCAAGTCTAAAACGCCATGCACCTCAAAGAACTTGACTGCTTTCCCCTCAGCAATGCCATAAAACTTTCTTAATCCATCAATCTTTGTTGCAGCTGTCTCTTGAAGATTGTTTTCATACGCAAGCAGAGCCCCCATCCCCATAAAAAAATTCTCTTGAGAAAGCTCTTCGAAAACCTTAAGTGCTTGCGATGTGCTTTGCATCATTTGACTCTGTTTTACTTCTTCTCTTTTTAAGTCTAAACTTTCTGTGAAATCCAGCCATAAATCAACGTGCGCAGCTTTTTCGTTTGTTTCTTCTTTGTAGTTCTCTATTATAACTTCTCTTTCTTTTTTGTCTTTTGTTTTCTCATAAGTTTTTAACAAAAAGCCAGGAAACGCCCTCTCAAGAAAATAATACTGCCTTGCATACCCTTGCAAAGCACTCTTGCTCAGCCTCCCCTGCTCCCACAGCTTATAGAACGGATGCTTTAAAAGTGATTTCTCATGTAAAATTTCTTCTACCTCTTTAATAAAGTCTTCATTCATTTTTTTTCGAATAATAATTTACTATATTAATCTTTCTGCTTAGGCTGCGGAGCGCATAAAGCTTGTAAAGCAATATAATTGTGCGACGCTATTGAAATATTTTAAAGTTAAAGAGTTATTAAATAATAAAAATAAAAAACCCAATAACTGCTAAAAAATAAAATAAATAACAAAAAATCAAAACTTCTTTAACTTGTAGCTCTTCATCATCAGCGAATTCGTAACAACGCTAACCGAGCTAAACGCCATCGCAGCCCCGGCTATTATAGGGCTAAGCAGCCATCCTGTAAACGGGTACAGCACCCCAGCCGCAACAGGAATCCCAACAACATTGTACACAAACGCCCAGAACAAATTCTGCTTTATCTTCTTTAACGCAAACTTGCTGAGCTCAATCGCTCTTACAACATCCCTTAAATCCTCTCTAATCAAAACAATCTCTCCAGTTTCAATTGCAA
>CAYJSO010000117.1:0-3329 GCA_964372795.1 uncultured Methanosarcinales archaeon | reverse complement strand
ACCTTCCTCTCAGGCAAAACCTCAGCATAAACTTTTTCAATTCCAACCTGCTGCGCAATCGCATTTGCAACCGTCTTATTGTCGCCCGTAACAAGCACAACCTCTTTCCCCAATCTCTTCAAAGCTTTAACAGCATCAGCAGAATTCTCTTTTAGCGTATCAGCAACTGCAATTATTCCAATTAGCTTTCTGTCAACCGCGACAAGCATAGCTGTTTTCCCTTTCTGCTCCAGCTCCTCAAGCTTGGCTATAGCACCCTCAATCTTAACATGATGCCCGTGCATTAAACTTCTATTCCCAAACAGAATTTCCTGCCCCCTGTACCTTGCAACAACTCCTTTTCCAACAACTGCCTCAAAGCTGCTCGGCTCATACACTTCAACTTTCAGCTTTTCAGCTTTTCTAAGCACAGCCTCCGCCAATGGATGTTCGCTCCTTTTCTCAGCAATAGCAGCTGCCCTCAAAACTCTATGCTCATCAGCAATAAAGCTGACAATTTCCGTTACTTCAGGCTTTCCTTTAGTTAACGTTCCAGTTTTATCAAACGCCACTATCTTTACCTCTTTCAGCTTCTGCAAAGCTTCAGCATTTTTAATTAAAATTCCATTCTCTGCTCCCATCCCAGTCGCAACCATTACAGCAGTTGGCGTAGCTAACCCCAATGCACAAGGGCATGCAATTATAAGCACAGCAATAAAAGCAGTCAAAGCAAATGGAAAAGTCTGCCCAGCTGCCAGCCAGGCAACAAATGCAGCTATCCCAACCACAACAACAGCCGGCACAAACCATGCGCTTATCTTATCTGCTAATTTCTGTATAGGCGCTTTGCTTCCTTGAGCTTCTTCAACCAGCTTAACAATCTGCGCTAGCACTGTGCCGCTTCCAACGCCTGTTGCCTTAAACTTAAAGCTCCCCATCTTGTTTACAGTCCCTCCAAAAACTTTGCGTCCAATTTTCTTCTCAACTGGAATGCTCTCTCCCGTCAGCATGCTCTCGTCAACAGCACTATGGCCATGCACAACAACACCATCAACTGGAATCTTCTGTCCCGGCTTCACAATAACAATATCATTTACAACAACATCTTCAACATTTACTTCAACTTCCTTTTCATTCCTAACAACATGCGCTGTCCTTGGCTGCAATCCTAACAATGTCTTTATCGCTTCGCTTGTCTTCCCATTGACTATTGCTTCCAGCCACTTGCCCAGTAAAATAAATGCAATCAGCAGCCCGGCAACTTCAAAATATAAATCATGATGCGTTAATGAAATATTGCTGAACAAAATCAGCAAAGTCACAACAACACTATAAGCATAAGCAGCTCCAGTTCCAACCGCAACAAGTGTATCCATATTAGCTGCTCTCGTTCTTACAACAGCTTTTATCCCCTTGGAAAAAAAATCCCTTCCAAACCACATAATTGGAGTTGCCAAAACTAACTCAATCAGCGCGATTATTTGAGAAGAAACATTCAACACAGGCAGCCCAACTAATTCTCCCATCGCAATATACAGCAGGGGCAATGAAAATACAGCGCTTCCAATAAACCTTAACTTAAACTGCTTGATCTCCTTCTCCCTTGCCGCTTTCTCCAAGTCTCCCCCAGCAACTGCTTCTTCGATTGGCTTATAACCAAGCTCTTCAATTGCCTTCTTTATTTCCTCAGCACTCGTCACATGCGGATCATACTTAACAACAGCCCTCTCATTTACTTTAAGCTCTTTGGAAATAACTCCTTTTACCCTTCTCAAAGCCCCATCAACCAATCCAACGCAGTGCGGATTATCCATTCCAATAACTTTAAGCTTTAATACACCTTCTTCACCTTTAACTTCCTCTTTTACAACTTCATACCCTGCTTTTCTAATCTCACTTTCAATTTCATTTAATTTTATTTTATTATCATCGTATTCAATATTCACTTTACCGGCAACAAAATTAGCATTAACACCAGCTACCCCTGTTTTTCTCTTTAAAGAATTCTCAATCGTGCTAACACAGCTCGCACAATGCATCCCGGAAACGATTATCGTTTCTTTCCTTGTCTGTTCTTTTACCTCACTTTTTGCCTCTTTTTTTACTTCATTTACCTCACTTGCTTCTTTAATCTTTTCATCACTTCTCTTTCTCTCATTTCTACTCTTTCTTATAAAAGCGTCCATGCAATGCCTTGAGCAGAAATAGTATCTCTCATTTCTCTTGTAAAAAACAAGCCCCAGCTCTACAGCTTTCTTCTCATCCACGTTCATCCCGCATGTAGGATCAATCGGCATTTACTTTTTCCCCTTCTCCGTTGCATGATAAATTCCTGAAGTTATTATTACCAATGACAGCACTATTATTGCAAATCCGCTTGCCCCCAGCGCATCTCCTGTAACCCCCGCCATCTGCATCATTCCAGCAAACCCCGCTTTCCCTGAAAACAACAGCGCCAACACTCCTCCAACAATCTGTATCCAACCTAGTACAACTGCTTTCATTCCAATCACCCTTTAATTTTTAATGTCAAATCAATCTTACTATTTTAATGTTTCTTAAAATTTCATTGGTCTAAAGAAATATAATTTCCAAAACCTTCCCTATCAAATACCCAACAACCGCAGACAAAATGCCAATCACAGCCATCTCAGCTCCTGACTTGTGCCATCTGCCAATCGTCCATTTAGCTTTAACAACCCCTATAACAAAAAGAGCAATAATTGAAAACACAAACGACATTACCATGCCAATTTTTATATCCCAGATGAAAAACGGAAACAATGGAATAATTGAGCCGATTATTGTTGCTAGAAGCACAACTGCTCCTGTCTTTAATGGGTGATGGCTGTGGTCCGGAAATATCTTCAGCTCTTCCCTCATCATTGTATCCAGCCAAACTTTTTTGTTCGAAGTTATTTTATTCACAATTTTGTTTAACAAGTTCCCTCTAAAGCCTTTATTGTAATAAATATCCCTAATCTCTTTCCTCTCCTCATGAGGCAGCTCTTTAATTTCCTTTTCCTCAAGCAGCCTCATGCTTCTGTAAAAGTCAACCGCTGCCTTGCTGCTCGTATAAGCAACCGCTCCCATAGAAATGCTTTCAGCAAATAACGCAGCAATTCCTGCGATTAAAACAATCTTCACATCATTTGTAGCACTCGCAACACCTAAAATCAACCCAAGAACATTAACCAGCCCATCCTGCCCGCCTAAAATAAACTCCTTAATCCATCCTCTCTGCAGCTTATGCAAGCTTTCCGGCGTTACTTCAGTTTGAGAAATCTCTGATTTCTCTAACTTCCCAGAAACGAAGAAATCCTTTTCTGATTTCTTGTTCACAAAATCCT
>CAYJSO010000116.1:0-3345 GCA_964372795.1 uncultured Methanosarcinales archaeon | reverse complement strand
GATCTCAAAGAGTTCGTAGCTCCAGATGCCGGAGAGGAGCAAAATCAAAAAGTAGTTGCCGGACATGCCGCCGAAATAAATCTGGAAGTAAGATTGAGAGTAAGTTTTTATTTTATTTATTAAATGTCTGCCTATTGTGTCATCAGTTGCTGTGATTGACCAGCGAGTTGGAACTAATTTTCTGTTTTTTCCTATACCTAAAGCTGCAACAGAAAGGATTCTTGATAACGTGTTTTCATTTACATCATGCTTGTGCAAGTAAATTAATGCTTGATTTGCTTTTAAGTCTGTATCCTGGTAAACTTTTTCTATTCTGTTTGGTATTTTTGGGTTTTCTGTAAGTTTGGCTTCTTTTATTTGTGCGCTTGGACCCATTGGCGTTATTATTCTATCTGTTAAAGGCTTTATTTTGGGCTTCTTTTTCAGATGAACTTCAATGTCAACTGGTTTTGATGCTAAGCCAATTAGCTGGGCCATTTCGTTTATCTTTTTGTGTTGTTTTATATGTGATTTTTGCCTTGAGTTGATGAGTGAGAGGCGCAGATCTAATACTTGGTCAATTGTGAAGTTTTGTTTTGCCCAGAAGTTTGGAGCATCGTGAAGCCAAGCTTGTTGCGATGTTTCTTGAGGCGCTAATAAGCCAAGGTTGACGTTTGGATAGCCAAATCTGCCAACGAAAACAGCTGGAGAGCTGCCGAAGAAATCCTCTTTTACGTTTTTTGTTAGTTTAAAGTAAGTTGGGTATTTTTCTATGTCACGGTATTTAATTGCTTTTAAGCGCATGCATGTTTTGCAAGTTGTTTTTATTTAAATAGTTTAGTGGCGCAGCTGTCCAGTGCAAATTAACGTAAGCTTTAAAAGGCTGTTGAATTACTTTCTTTTTATGATATTGCCGGAGAAACAGATAAAACAGCTTAGGAAGGCGTTGGAAGAAGCTTCTAGACCGTTGTTTATTTACGATGATGATCCGGATGGATTGTGCAGCTTTTTGCTTTTGTATCGTTTTGTGAAGGATGGCAGAGGGGTTATAGTTAAAACAACTTCTTATCTGGGCAAGGAATGGGCGAGATATGTTCATGAATATAACCCGGATGCTGTGTTTGTGCTGGATGTGCCGGTGGTTGAGCAGGAGTTTATTGATGAGGTTGATGTTAATATTCATTGGATAGACCATCACATGCCGGTTGAAAGGAAGAAGGTTAATTACTATAATCCGAGACTGACTGATTTGAAGGCTTATATTCCAACTACCAGGATGTGCTATGAGGTTGTTAAATATAAAAGCAGGGAAGACAGCTGGATAGCTGCCGTTGGGTGTGTTGCGGACTGGTATTTGCCGGATTTTGAAAATGAGCTGGTTGATAAGAAAATAAAGGATGCTGAGACGGCTTTGTACGAGAGTGATGCTGGGAAGCTTGCTAGGGTATTTTCTTTTTTATTGAAAGGCAAGACGAGCGATGTGCACAGGTGCATCAAGGTTTTAAGCAGAATAAAAGATCCAAATGAGATTTTGAATTCGAGCAGCGCTGAAGGAAAATTTATTTTTAAAAGGTTTGAGAAGATAAATAAAAAGTATGAAAAGCTTTTGAGTTATGCGCTGAAAAAAGTGCATAAGGAAAAGTTTTTTGTTTTTCTTTATGATGAAGACCAGTGGAGTTTTACGAGCGAGCTGAGCGGAGAGCTTTCGCACAGGTGCCCTAACAAAGTAATTGTTGTTTGCCGCGAGAAAAAAGGAGAGTATAAATGCAGTTTTAGGTCGAGAGAGAAGCCAATACTTTATGCGGTGCAGAAGGCGCTTGATGGTGTTTCCGGCAAAGGGGGAGGGCATGAGAATGCGTGCGGAGCGGTGATTGCTTCGGAGGATTTTGAGAGGTTTGTGGAGAGGCTGAAGGAGAGTTATTGAGTAAAGATATTTAAATGGGTGGTTTGTTTTTAATTAAATGACCTTCGCCGGACTAACAAGATCAGACATAGGCAAAACAATTACTGCGCTTGCTAAGGTTGAAAGGGTTTTTCAGAGCAGTGGACCAACGTTTTTCACGCTGTTTGATGGGAGTGCTAGCTTGACTTCAAAAGCTTTCTTGAAGCCGGGAAGCAGGGCTTATCCGCAGATTGTTAGTGGAGATGTTGTTAAGGCTGTTTTGCGCATTAGAGAGTATGAGGGGCAGCTGGAGGGTGAAATTGTTTCTATGGAAAAAGGGCGCTTGGCGGAATTTGAGAGCCAAGCGATTACTTTGAAGGAGAAGAAAGTTAAAGTTGAGTATGTTCCATTTTTGGCTAAAAGCGAATGGTTGGATAAGCTAAGGCCTAGGTTTGAGAAAGCTGCTGGGATGATAAAAAATGCGATTTACGAGAAAAGGCCAATTATTGTAAGGCATAATGCTGATTGTGATGGTTATAGTGGAGCAATTGCTTTGGAGAGAGCAATTTTGCCATTGATTCTTGAGCATCATAATGAGGAGTATGTGCAATGGAGATATTACAGAAGAGCGCCAAGTAAAGCTCCGTACTATGCGTATGGAGATGCTGTTTTGGATCTGGTAATGGCGATTAATGACATGATGAAGTGGGGGGTGAAAGAGCCTTTGATAATTGTTGTTGACAACGGTTCTGGAAAAGAGGATTTGCTGGCGATAGAAAAAGTTAAAATTTATGGCTGCCAAGTAATTGTTGTTGATCATCATTTTGTTGGAGAAGATGTAATAAGTTCTAAAGTAGATGTGCATATTAATCCGTATTTGGCTGGCTATGACAACAGGATTTGCTCTGGAATGCTTGGAGTTGAGTTAGCTAGAGTTATTAATCCAGAGGTTGAGAATATTAACTTTTTAGCTGCTTTGTCTGGGATGGGAGACAAGATTAAAGGTGAGGAGATGAACCAATATGTTGCATTAGCTGCTGCTGAGGGTTATGATGCTGAGTATTTGAAGCAGATTGCGCTTTGCGTTGATTTTGAGGCGCATTATTTAAGGTTTATTGAAGGGCGCGGCTTAGTTGATGATTTGCTTGGAGCGGATAAGGAAAAGCAGAAGCAGATGGTTAGTTTGCTGTATAAAGAGGCTAGAGGAAGAATTGATAAGCTATTGGAAGCTGTGAAGCATTATATTGAAGTTGAAGAAGTGGATGGCAGAGTAATTGCTAAGTTTGATTTGGACAAGCTTGTTTTCTTGGGGGATTTTCCTGCGTTTGGGAAAGTAACTGGAGCAGTTAGCGATTGGCTGAATGAGAAGCACAAAAAAGCGGTTTATGTTTTGGGCATTAGCAGCGAGATGATTGTTCTTAGAGTTAGTGAGAGCGAAAAGCAGTTTAATTTGAATGAAATGATTGCTGAGATGAAGAAGATCG
>CAYJSO010000115.1:0-3365 GCA_964372795.1 uncultured Methanosarcinales archaeon | reverse complement strand
CTTCATTCGGCTCAAACCTATATTTCTTTGCTGTAATGTCAACATCAACTTCTTCGCTTGCTTCAACATCTGCAACAGCTGCTCCGCTTCCGCTATTTCTGCTGTCCTCGCTGCCACTATCTGCTTTCAACTCTTCTTCAATCACAGCTTTAATCTCAGCAAATGGCACAGCGCCTTCAACTTGCCTTCCATTTATGAAGAAGCTCGGCGTTCCGCTCACCCCAGCAGCAGTCCCATCACTAAAATCATTAGCAACTTCATCCGCATATTTCCCGCTGTCAAAGCACTTCTCCCAGTCGGCATACTTCAGCCCGCTAACACCTTTAGCCCAAGTCTTCAAATCCTCTTCATCAAACTGTATTGTTCCTTGACCTTGCTTGTCCTCCTCTTCAAATATCTTGTCATGCATCTCCCAGAATTTGCCCTGCTCATCCGCACATTCAGCTGCCCTCGCCGCTGGCTCAGCTCCAGGGTGGAAGCTCAATGGAAAATCCCTATACACAAACTTAACTTTCCCTGTGTCTACATACTCTTCAACTATCTGCGGCAGAGTTTCCTTCCAGAACTTCCTGCAGAACGGGCATTGAAAATCACTGAATTCGATTATTGTAACAGCTGCACTAGCACTTCCCATAACGGGATCATCATCCGCACTCACATCAACTCTTCTTACATTGCTTCCACTCGGCTGCGCTCCGCTGTCCCCACTGCTCCCAGCACCACTACCAGCACTTTCGGAAATATCATACCCTGTTGCAAACAGCAGCCTGGCATCCTTTGTTATATAGCTGTCAAACGTCTGCCCTGAAAGAGAAACCTTTAGTCTGTACAAATCACCCAAATCTTCAACGTCAACCAAAGTTGCACTCAATCCAGGCTGCAGCAAATTGTTATTTACATAATCAATTGCCTTCTCCGCAGCCTGCTCTTTACCCAAAGCCCCTTTTACAGTTACTCCTCCACCTCCAAATCTAAATCCATTCGTAAAAATAGAAACCACAAGCAGCACAGCAACAGTTATTCCAACAAACTTCCATACCCCAGCATCGCTCAAAAAACCATTTTTATTTTCTTTCTTTTCCTTTTTCATTTTCTTATGCACCTTCTTCGCTTCTTTAGCCTCTTTTACATTTTCTTTAGTTTCAACAGGATTACTATTCTGTATTTCTTCCATAAACACCACTCATTTTTGCTCCACATTAGCAAGCAGTATATAAGCTTTATTATAACGCTAAACATCAATCAAAAACAATCTTAATCACTTGTTTTTTTGCATCAAACGTATCTTTTATAATATAATCTCTGAACTCATTGTTCTCAGCATCATTTACGAACATCTTCACGCTTCCAGCCTTCCCGTCGCACAAATCTCCATTCTTCTTATCCATTATCTTATCTTTGTCAAATTCAGCATTAATCGCATCAAAAAACTTCCCTAACTTTACATCTTCTTCTTTCCTCACAGTCCCTTCAACATGGATTGTATTGTCATCATGCGTATGCAGCAAAGCACTTCCCAAATGGCTCAAACCCGGAGGCACGCGAGGCAAATCCCTTTTCTCCCCGCAAATCTCAATATCCAGCAGAACATGCCAGTGTACTTGCCCTTTTGTATAAGCCGAAGTTCCTTGAAACGCCTTGTAAAACCAAAATCCCAGTCCACCAACAATTAAAATAATAATACCATAAACCAGCACCCTTTTAAACAATTTCTTCCTTCTCTTTTCCCCCACAATTTTCTGCTCTTCCTCCTCCCTTTGCTTCCTTTTCAATTCCTGCATCTCATGAGCGCTGAGTTTTTTCTCTTCAACTTGCCCCTCATTTTTTTCTTTTTGTTCTTCCACTTTCTACCACAACCTTGCAACTAGCGCAATCATTGGCAATTCTCCTGGAAGTCATCATTAAAGACAGCAGCACCAGTCCAATTCCCCCAGCAGTTATCCACCATCTGTACTTAAGCAGCGCAAAAATCCCGGCAGGCGGCAATAAAAACGAAAACAGCGCGCTCACGCAGCTCGCACAAGTCGCGCTTGAAAACATTCCTGCAACAAAACTAGATACACCAGCTACCGCTCCGCTTCCAACTTCTCGCTTCCTCAACTCCCTAGCCATTTTCCAAGCATATACTTGCATCGCAACAAGCAATCCCATCAACAAAGAAAGCGAAATAACAATCAAAAACCCCCACCAAGGCGTTATCTCCAAAAAGAAACCAAAACTATTGCCAGGCGTCACAAAAATCGGAATATAAACATTGAGAGATCCAAAAAGAATAGCGCCTATAAAAAAAGCAATTAAAGAGCTCTTCCTAGAGAAAGTTGCTCTCACAGCTTCCTTTAAGTTACTAAGATTACTAACCTGCTTTAGCCAGTTCATTTTCAATTGCCTGCTTAAACACAGCATAGGGCTGCGCTCCGCTTATTAATTTGCCATTCAACAAAAACCCAGGCGTCCCCGTTATTCCTGCTTGCTGTCCCTCTAGCAAATCCTGCCTTACCTCGCTCAAATGCTCTTGCTCATCAAAACACTTGTTAAACTTGCCCATATCCAATCCAAGCTCAGCTGCCCATTCTCTCAACTCACTCTCGCCAAAACTAATCGTTCCTTGACCTTGCTTATCCTGCCCCTCAAATATCTTGTCATGCATCTCCCAGAACTTTCCTTGATCCCCAGCGCATCTCGTTGCTAACGCAGCAGGCGTTGCTCCGGGATGTATGTTATCAAGCGGAAAATCCTTGGCAACAAACTTCACTTTTCCAGTTTTAATATAATCCTTATCAATCTGCTCAAGCGTCTCTCGCCAAAACTTCCTGCAGAACGGACATTGAAAATCAATGAATTCAATCAAAGTAACAGGCGCATCTTCCTCGCCCATAAAGTAATTTCCTTCTGTGCTGACACTGCTAACAGCACCAGCTCCACTACCACTTCCAGACACATCAGCAGAAGTTCTAACATTGCTTGCTGCGCTTCCTTTACTTCCTTTTCCTTCAGAAGCAAAATCCCTTATCCAAACCAGCCCAATAACAACTATAACAATTACCAAAGCAGCAATAATATAATTCTTCAACTTTTCAGTTTTCATTTTCATCCCCCCTTAACTTGTTATTACCGCCAGCCTTTTATAAATCTTCTCTTCAACGTTCAATTTCATTCTACTTTCACCTCAAAATGCGTAACAACAACCTCCCCTTCATGATTAAACTCTCCAAAAATATGATAAACTCCTTTGCTTGCAAACACAACGTGTGCATTTACATCCGGCCCAAAACTCCCCATGCCGTGCCCTCCATGCCCTTTAGCATTAGTAACCATCCCTTCCATCGCTGGCAGCTCCCCATGAGTGTGCATAAACTTACCCAAAT
>CAYJSO010000114.1:508-3382 GCA_964372795.1 uncultured Methanosarcinales archaeon | reverse complement strand
TAACAAAAGCTTTAACAGACGCTGGCGCCAGCGTAATCTCAATTGGCCTGGCAACCACACCAATGTTCTACTTAGCAATTCCATATTTAAACGCAGACGCTGGAATGATAATAACTGCTTCTCACAATCCTGCGCAGTACAACGGAATAAAAATGGTTAAAGATGATGCGAAGCCGTTTGGCGACGATGAAATACAGGAAATAAAAAAATTAGTTGAAAAAAATATTGCAGTAAAATCTGTCAGGCAGGGCACATTAACAGAAAAAAACATTCTGCAGGACTACATAAAAAAAGCGCTTTCATTTGCGAACATAAAACAAAAACTAAAAGTGGTTATTGACTGCGGCAACGGCATGTGCGGCTTGATTGAATCGCAAACCATAGACAAACTGCCAATAGAAGCAGTTTACCTGTACAAAAATGTTGACTTAACCTTTCCAAACCACGAAGCAAACCCTTTGAAAACAGAAACTCTAAAAGACTTGCAAAACGAAGTTACAAAACAGCAGGCAGACATTGGCATTTCATTTGACGGCGATGGTGACCGAGTTGGTTTTGTAGACGAAAAAGGCAATATTGTTTCCATGGACATAGCAGGCGCATTAATTGCAACACAAATTCTAAAAAGAGCTCCAAATTCAACAGTTCTTTACGACGTAAGAAGCAGCAAAGCTGTTCCAGAAGCAATCAGCGAAAACAGCGGCAAGCCTGAAAAAATCCGCGTTGGACACTTCTTCATAAAAAAAAGAATGCGGGAAATAAACGCAGCATTCGCATTAGAGCTAAGCGGACACTATTACTTCAAAGAATTGGCATTCGCAGAATCGGCAATAGTCGCAGCAATCCTAATACTAAACACCATCTCAGCTTCAGACAAACCATTTTCAGAAATAATAAAACCATTCAGACGTTATTCCCATACAGGTGAAATAAATTTCGAAGTCAGAGACAAAGACGAAAAAATAAAACAAATCTCACAGCACTACAACCACTTGAAACAAGAGCAGATAGACGGCATCACAGTAGAACACAAAGACTGGTGGTTCAATTTGAGAAAATCAAACACAGAGCCGTTGTTAAGGTTAAACTTAGAAGCGAACACAAGAGAACTTATGGAGAAGAAGCTGAAGGAAGTAGAAGAATTAATTCTTAATCGGCTTAACTACTAGCATCTGTCTCACGCCCCATAACACAATCAGCCCAGTAACCGCTAACTGCACAAGAGGAGATAACCCAATCCCAAAAATTTGCGGCATTAACACACTATAGCGCCATTTATCAAGCAAAAACACAGCACGATATTCAATAAAAACTGCAATTAAAAGTGCTGCAGCAACAAACACAGCAACTTGCTCTCCCCTAAACTTCCAAATCCAGAAAAACTCTCTCCACAATAGTGCAACAATAAAATACATCAGCAAAATAAGAAAAGCATCAACCATGGAAGCGTAACCAATCATAAAAACAAATTTGCGTGCATTCATCGTATGCTCTTCATACAAATACACCGCATGCCAAGACTCCCAGACAAAGTTCAACAAATAAGAAAAAATAAAAATTAGCAAAACAACTACAACCTTATCCTTAATTACAATCTTGCCCTTAACATTCATTTTCTTCAACTTGTCTTCACCGCATGCTTAGTTATTTCAAGCGAGCAGCTGTGATTTTTAACGCAGTAATTCTCGCACTGGCTTGCCAGCTGCTTTGTCTTATACCCGAAACTACACGATTCACAGATAAAAATTTCCTGCCCCTTCCACTTCTTCTTTTTAACCATTAAACACAACAAACAAAAGCAAATATTTAAAACCTTTCATTAATACAGCAAACCAATGCAAATCCACCAAAACATCCAAATAATCGACTTAGCCATTTACTTGCCCAAACACCAAACCATAATCTTCTCAGACTTCCATATTGGCTACGAAGAAATGCTCAACGCAAGAGGCATCTTAATCCCAAGATTCCAGTTCAAAGACACCATTGCAAGATTAGAAAAAATATTTGAAAAAATAAAAGAAGAAAATAAAAACAAAAACGCAGAAGAACAAAAACTAAAAAAGATAATAATAAACGGCGACTTAAAGCACGAATTCGGAACAATCCATGCACAAGAATGGCGTGAAATCCTGAAGCTGTTTGACTTCTTCTCCCAAAAAGCAGAAAAAATAATTGTTGTAAAAGGCAATCATGATGTTATGCTCGGCCCAATTGCAAGAAAAAGAGATGTAGAAGTTGTTGTTGATTACATGCTTGATGGAATTTTAATTTCCCATGGCGATGCAGCAGCAGGAAAAGAAAAACTAAAGCAAACAAAAACAATAATAATCGGCCATGATCATCCTGCAATCGCGATAAAAGAGCGCAACAGGAAAGAAACCTTCAAATGTTTTGTAAAAGGCAAATTCAAAAATAAAACTTTAATAGTGCAGCCATCATTTAATGTCTTAGTCGAAGGCACAGACATTTTAAATGAAAATTTTCTTTCGCCTTACTTGCAGCAGTCACTAAACAATTTTGAAGTCTTCGTTGTCGCAAAACCATTAGAAATCCTTTATTTTGGGAAAGTTAAAAATTTAAAATAAAAAAACGCCGCCGCCCGGACTATCACCCCGCAAGCCGCAGCACGGTGGCCGCAACTCACGGAATACGTTTTGAACCGGGATATCCTTTCGGAAACAGCCTATCCTCACTCGCGTTCGGGACTTGCCCCTTCGGCGCAAGTTTCCAGGGCTGCGCAGTTTCCTGCTCGCACTAGCAAGTACCAGGTTGTGCCACGGCGGCATTTGCCCACCAGCGAGCACTTGCCTTCTTGTGTGGCAAATGCCGACGCAGGCGGCATTAGAAGTGATTTTAATTAACCCTTTTATA
>CAYJSO010000114.1:0-498 GCA_964372795.1 uncultured Methanosarcinales archaeon | reverse complement strand
TATAAAACTTCTTACTTTATTCTCTAATACCACCAAATCCTTCAGACTTCGCTAAAAGTCTGTTATATTCAATTGAAAATTGCCCTTAAAGATTTTTGTAGAAGAAGATTTGTTCTTTCGTTCTCTTAAATTTCTTGTAGCCCTTACTTTCATACATCTTAATTGCTTCTTTGAAATGAGGACACGTCGACAATATTATTTTTTTGTAACCTTGTTTTTTACACCATTTTTCTGCGAAGTCATAAAGTTTTGAACCAAAACCTTTTCCTCTGTATTTTTTGTAAAGAAACGTTCTTTTTAATCTTGCAGAGGTTTTGGTTTCAGGCAATATTGCAACTGTTCCTACAACTCTTCCATCAAATTCTCCAATAAAGAATGTTCCACCTTTCTCAAAATAATTTTTTTGAATATCAGAAAGATTTTCTATTAATTCTTCTCCCAAATCTTTCTTTTTACAATGGAAAAGTTGTTTTAGTCCAATTGTTATAACCCTTATAT
>CAYJSO010000113.1:0-3521 GCA_964372795.1 uncultured Methanosarcinales archaeon | reverse complement strand
TTAATCTTCTTCCTTTAGATTCGAATGAACTGAGGGCATGCGATTTATTTTATCAGTGATTGACTTTTTATTTATTGTGCCTATCTCTTTCGTTTCCCATCCGGTTGATGTTTTTCGAATAGGTCTGCTTCTTTTTCTACCCTGTTTCTTGTGTCTCTTACTCTTATTCGTATATCGTCATATTGGCCGTTCTGATCTTCTCCGTCTGGGCCAAGGGAATAGAGTGTACCTTCTTTTTTGTTTTCGCTTCTAGTGAAAACAAGAGGTCTGCCCCAGGCGTCAACTGGTCCTCTTCCGTCTTGTCTTTGAGTAGTGAGTGCCTTGACTAGGTTATCAATCCCATCTTCTGGTGCAAAAAGATTGTCTCTGATATGTTTTTCTAGTGCCTCTGCAACCTCTAGCATATACTTTCCAGTTTCCAACACAAGGGAAGGTTTTGATACAGGTTTTCTTTCTGATCTATACCAGACACGTTCATATTTTCCTCCAGCAGGATATCCGATAACAGTAATCCACTCACCATCTTTTTGTTTGATTAGGCCTTCTTTATTCAATTCACGAACCGATACTTCTCCCCTTTCCTCATTTACAATTATTATGGCAGTCTTGCTTGGGTCAGTTTTATTTACGAAGAACAATACATTTTCTTGTTTCCTAATACCGAGCAGAGGTGGAATGAAGCGCACTTGTGAATAAAATTCTCCATTATTTTTTGCAAAATCTATTGCTTGTTGTAACACCTGTATTTTCTCTTCATATACTAATCTAGCGAAGAATGCTATGTCTAAATGATGCTTTCCTGCCAGCTCTTCTCCTAAAAATATGATATAATCCCTGTAAGTTAGTTCTGCTGCCAATCTTCTTACTCCTCCTTCTTCTAGCCGCTTTAGTTCTTCTTCAAGCTTGCTAAGGTCTCTTCGCCTTATTTCTTCTCCATCTATTTTATTATATTCGGGGAAAGCTTTTTCTATAAGTCTTTCATCATCTTTTCTTAGTCCATTGACGAGTGTTCGTAATGTGTTTGCTGGACTATCTGTTTTTACTGATTCAGCGTGTTCACCGTCAAGTATTAGATAGAAATTCCACCTTGCTCCACGATATTTTTTATCAAGAGTTTCCGCTGCATTTAGTGCAGATTTTATTTTTCGGTGTAATTCTACAATTTCTTTTTCCTCTGAACTTGTTTTTATTTGATGATAAAGTGCATCTGCCATAAGAACATGCTTTGCTGCTATGTTTTCCGATTTGTCAGAATGGTAGCTTTGTAGGATAGAAAGCGCGGCATCAGATTTATCTGCTTTGATAAGTTCTTTGGCGCGTTTGAGAACATTGTCATTTGGGATGTCGATAGAGGATACTTGTGTACCTTGCTGTGCTTCTTGTTCACTTTTTCCGCAGCTTGCAGCACTTATGGCGATGGCTCCTGCTAGAACTGCTGCGCCAGCTGCTTGAACTAGTTTTTCTAAAGTTTTGAGCATTTGAGCTTATTTTGTTTTGTTTCTTATAAACTTTTCTATTTTTAATTACTTTTAGGTAGTTCTGTTTTTAGCTAAGTATTTATAAATTAAAGCGAAATAAGTTTGCTTATGGATAAAAGAGGAGATGTGGAAAGTGCAAAGGTATTGGTTGGTTTGCTGATAGTCGTTGTTGTTGCTTTCTTTATACTTGGCTTTGTTTACGGGCTTTGGGGTATTTTTGGGAAGGGTGAAGAGAGGGCGGCAACAAGCAATTTTAATGTGTTGGTGAGCACTGTTCAGAATCTTTTATCTAATAACGATACTGTTTCTGCTACACATATTCCGTTTTTTGTTCCTTCTGATTTTGTTTTAGTTGGTTTTCGTGAATTTTATGAGCTAGTACCTACTATAGATCAATCTCCACTTAATACTTGCGATAATAAAAGGGCTTTTCGACCTTCTGCGTGCGGATTAGGCGCTTGCTTGTGTTTGTATAGCGATGATGATTTTGGAGATATTAGTAAAAAGGATAAAAATGTTGTTGCCTGTGCGCCGTTTGAAAAAGATATCGTATTTTTAGAAGAATCTGATGGGCAAGGGAAGAGCCCTTTTGCAGGCAGTTACTATGATAAGCATCCGCTTAAGGATATTTATGGCAAGCCGGATTACGAGCTTTTGTTTTTGTATGGGGAATGCGGAGGCAAATGGCAGGCCGCCGGCGTTTATGTTGAGAAGTATGCTGATGAAAATGGAAAGATTTATGTTTACTTGGCGAGAGAAAGCGAGGATACTAAAAAAAGGCAAGCTGAGTTAAAGAATTTTTTAGAGAAGAGAAAACAAGGTGTAACTATTGTGCAGCCTGTGATGGATTTTAAGATTCTTGTAAATGGAAAAGAACTGATTGAGACGAAGAGAGGAAGTTTTGATCAGTACAATATTAGCATAGCTGCTGGAACGCCTACTGATGTTGATTTACAAGTTGTTACAAATTTGCCTGAAAGAGGGTGGGTTGAGGTAGTTGCTGAGCCGTTTGATTCTGAGCTGGCTTCTTGGAAGTTTAATGATTTGTCGGATAATAAAATAAAAGATAAGATGGAGAAGCAAACTGGCGTTTTAGAACCAAATAAAGAAACATATACTTTTAGCTTTAGGCCTTATGTGGATGGAACATCTTATCTAACTGTTTTTTGGCGTGAAGACGGAAGCCAGGGCAATATTGTTAGTCCTAAGCGGGTTGTTGTGACTGTTCGTTAAAGCAGTAAACTTATAAATAAAATGAAATTTGTTTGGCTTATGGACAAAAAGGGAGACACAAACTTACCGCCGGGAATGCTTGTCGTTTTGGCTATTGTTGCTGTTGCTGTTGTGGTTGGAATTGCTGTTTTTGTTGTGAAGAATGTTGAGTTGTTTGGGAAGATTCCGGTTGGTTCTTGTTCATCTCAACAGGAACTTAATAGGCAAATTGAGGCTGCTTATTTTATTTTAGAGAGTGATCAGCTTTATAGCAGATATTTGGGTCAGTTTGCAAAGTGCTATCCAGATGACGAAACTTCTATTGGCCTTATTGCTCGCGCGAGAAAAGAAAGGGATAATAGGAATTATGACGAGGCCATAAAGCTTTACGATGAATTTATTTTGCGGCATTCAAGCAGCATATATTTGCCTTTTGTTTATGATGAGTTGGGATATCTTTATGGCGTAAAAGATCAGCCGGATAAAGCAGTGCGGACTTATCAAGCGATGTATTCAAGGTTTTCTGGCGATGAAAGGTTTGCCACACAAGCATTGATATCATTGGGTAATGTTTATTTGAGGTATTATGATCCACCGAAATTTGATTTGTCTATTGCTTCTTTTAAAGAGAGTATAGAAAAATATCCAAATAGAGAAGTTGCAAGAGCACTTTATGGGCTGGGAGAAGCTTATGAAGCGAAAGGAGATTTTAAGGGTGCTTTGGAGGCGTTTAAATCAATTAAAGATAAAGGGCTTACAAGCACTTATGTAAATCCTGCGGATGATGATAGAAAAATAAATGAGTAATCCTCTAGAATATCTTAGTAAAAA
>CAYJSO010000112.1:0-3559 GCA_964372795.1 uncultured Methanosarcinales archaeon | reverse complement strand
TTGGAATATTTGCAGAAAACGTACGGGATAAAAACTTCTTGGAGCGAATTAAATGGACGTATGCAGCATTTTGCAGCTGAATACGAATCAGCAAGTTCAGAAAAAGAAAAAGCTGAAGCAATAAAAAAAGTAATTTACTTTGTAAACACAGAATTATTGACAGTAAAAGAAGGCTTTGGCTACGTTGGCAAGGTAAAAGATCAAAACGCAGATGAAAAGTCCTTGCCAGATATATTGAAAGACAAAGGAGGCAGATGCTCAGACATGACTCAGCTTGCAGTCTACTTCCTCAGAGCGTGGGGCTTGCCGGCAACAACAATCAGAATTCCTGCATTGCAAGGCTTTGACAATCATCAAGTTGATGCTGTTGTTTACAACAACAATATAATTGCATTCGAAGGCTTAAGCAAAGCAGAGCTAAACGATTCATATTGGAGGCCTTTTGATGGCAAAAAAGATTTTCCAGTTTTATTAATGGACGTCTTCGGCGATCGTGATACAAACTCAGAATACGCACGGCAGCATCGCAGAGAATTGGAATGGCACGCTGGCTTCTACCAAGGTACAAGATCAGCTGTAAACGTAACTTCAAAATTCCTTCCAACCACAACAATAGAAGTTTCTGGTTTCAAGCCAAACCAAGCAGTTCCAATTTACGTTGTCAACGACTTCAACAGTGAAAATGGATTAGCAGCAGTCACATTTGCTTTAGCGGATGAAACTGGAACTGCTGCTTTTGCAGATTTAAGCAGAACAAATATTTTGTATTTTGTCGGCGATAAAGCAGTTGTTGCTCATGAAAATGGAAATTTGGAATTTGTTAAGGGTTCTGGTGAAAGAGTTTTTGTAGAATTAGACGGATTAACACCGCGCGAACATTATGATGTCTATCGCTGGCAAAATGGCAGATTTGAAAAAGGCCCCAAGCTGATATTAGGAAAAGAAGACAATAAAATTATACCACTATTGGAACAAGATACCGTTTACGTTCTTAAAAACTTAACAACAGAAAGACACGAAAGGCCATTTGTTGTAAGAGCAGGCGGAAAGATAGAGAGGTACTAAGATGGCGATAGAGATAATTATTTTAAAAGTTTCTCATGAGAAGGAAAGCGAAGCAAGAAAACTGCTTCCGTTTATTCAGAAATGCGATGTTTATGGCTTTGAAATGGCTTTAGCAACCGAAAGAGATGCGAGCGAACAAGAAAGAAAATGGGAGCAGGAAGTTCTTAATGCTGGCTTAAACCGCACATCAGCTCAAAGAAAAGTTGAAGAATTATTCAGACATCAAAGCTCTAATGAGGACGAATGGGCTTTTAACAGAAGACTCTATGACGATCTATTTAGGCAGCGAAAACATATCTGGTTGCCCGAAAGATTACAGGAGCAAGAGGCATTAAGGCTCAGGGATGTAGTAATTAATTCAGACCCTTTGACTCAGAAGGCGTTTGCTACTTTTTATATTGATAGGAATGTAGAAAACTATTTTACATTAATGAACTTAGTATGTGGTGGGGCAGTTAAAGTTGAGGAGGTGCGCGACATTAATATTGCACAACAGTTTGAATTGGCGGAAGAAAGGATACGTTCTCGTTACCCTGCACTTAGAGATAAGACCCCGCTTACTTATGTAACGCATTTTGGTGCAGCTCATTTTCCTGAGGAAAGTTCAAAAGTCTCTGCCACTGTTCAAGTGCTGACAGATTATGAAAGTCCGTATTTAATATTTCGTAAAGAAGGCGCTTCAGACAGATGGAAGCAAACTGTTCTCGCTTCTTGTTTGGACAGTATTTTTCGGGGGAGAAGTGGCTTAACAAGAGAAGTTCTTAAGAAAAAACCTCTGCATGAATTAATAACATTAGCAAAAACTTTTTGATTACTTCCCCACCAGCACTCTTATAAAATCATCAACCGTAAACTCAGGAAAATTTTTATTGCTAAAATGAATCCTTGCTCCAACGCTGTCCCACAATAGCAAAGAGCTTAATCGTTTTTCCTTTCCATTTCTGATTATCAGATCAGGAGAAATAAAGTAAGAAGAATACAAATTATCCTTAATCATTTGCTTGTTAACCATTTCAGGATCAACCTTGCCCATCCTTATCTGCCTTCCAACCAGCTTAAGCGCATCTACAATTTCCTCTTGCCCGTCGTAGTTCAGGCAGAAATTCAAAAAGAAGCTGTCATAATCCCTTGTTTCCTCGCTGACCTTTCTTACAGCTTCTACTGTTTTGGCATCCAAGTCATACCATTTTCCAATAACTGTAACCTTTATTTTGTTCTGCACGATTTTATCTCTGAAAGAAATATGCTCTAAAAACGCGGAAAAATGCTCAAGCAAGACTTCTGCCTGCTTTGTCCCTCTTAAGCTCGGAGACATAACAAAAAACGTCAGCACAGGAAAATTCAGCTTTGTCTGCTCTTCCATTAGCTTATTCACAAGTTCAAAACTCCTCTTGTAAGCTTCATTCAAGCTGGAATTATTCTCCTCAACCCACTTTGCAGCCCCTTCAAAATCTATTGCAACATGCTTCGCAATCTTAACAACTTTATCGCTTTTCTTCTTGAATAGCATTTCTACTATAAAATAGTAAACAGATTAATATAATTTTGCCCGCAAAAAGCCGTCTTCACAAAAACAAAACTTTTATATATAAGTTATACTTAACATATAATTAATTATACTAAAAATTAACTAAAGGTGAGAAAAATGCTCGTATCAAAAACCAAGAGGTGGGGAAATTCGCTGGGCATAATAATTCCTAAAGAAGCCGTAAAAGAACTGGGTTTAATAGAAAACCAGGAGATTGTGGTTGATATAACAAAGAGAGAAAATCCTTTAAAAGAGCTTTTCGGTGCAGGCAAAGATAGACTAAAACAGCCAACTCAAGAACTTCTGAAGGAACTCAGAAAAAACACCAGTAAATACCTCTAAAATGAGATGTTTGGACGCTTATGCGCTTGTTGAAATATGTAAAGGCAGCCCTGGATTTGCTAAACTTATTACCGATCCATTTTTAATAACCGACCTTACCATGGCTGAATTTTATATCGTTCTTTACAGGAAATTTAGTGAAAACGCGGCTGAATATTGGCATAAAAAGCTGGCATTTTTCTGCAAACCCGTTTCACGAGAGCTTTTGATAAAAGCCCTTAAGTACAGGGAAGATCACAAGAAAGAGAATCTTTCGATATTTGATTGTGTTGGCTACATATACGCTCTTGAACATAACATTAAATTTGTAACAGGAGATGGAGCATTCCAGCATAAAGCAGGCGTAGAATTTATCAGATAGCAAAATTTGATAACCTTTATAAAATACGTTGATTTATTTAATATTATGCTAATAGACATCATTCTCTACAGCATCGCTTTAATAGCTTTAGCAGTCGGCTCTTACACAGACTTAAAAACAAGAGAAGTTCCTGACTGGCTCAGCTATGGCTTGATCTTCAGCGGCTTGGGGCTAAGGCTTCTTTTTAGTGCAATCGACTTTAACTGGGCAATTTTCATGCACGGCTTCCTTGGCTTCGTTATCTTCGTCGGCTTGGCTTACTT
>CAYJSO010000111.1:0-3657 GCA_964372795.1 uncultured Methanosarcinales archaeon | reverse complement strand
ATCTCCAATAATAGTGCCGCCCGAATGCTCTGTAAGAACGTAAACTCTGCTATTAGTAGAATATCTATAATTCCCACCAACTTTATCAGTCCAAACACCAGTCTGCGGATTATAACCAGCTCCACTCTGCCAACCAGTAATTTCGTCCTTGTCATTTGTTGCAGCATAATACTCTACATGGCTAGCAGGAATTGGTGTAGCGCCTGGAACAAGACCATACAATGATGGACCAGAACCTGCTTGCTGAGTGCTTCCTCCGCCAGATGATGCCTGTGGACCTGGTGATAATTGCCCAGTATATTTTTTATCCTCAGCAACAACCAAACCTATCTGTCCAACTACCATCACCACTACAAACAACAACAACAACAAACTTCTTATTATCATTCTAACACAAGGCTGCAATAATCTGCTTGCGTAGTAACCTTTACCTGATTGAACGCGCCAATTATACCTTCAATAATATCAGTCAGCGCAAATATAGCTGCAGCCCAGTCGCAAACAGTATCTGCTGTTCCGCTAGTTGGACACCATATCACACTGCATCCTAAAATAAATGCAACACGAATCAATCCAATCGGATCAGTCAGCATTGACTTTAATATTGACAAAAGTTGATCAAGCGCTCCAAATATTGGCAAAAACTGGAAAACTTCTCCCCAGAAATACTTGCACTCCTGATAATCACGCAGCTCGCGGCAGGCTTCAACCGTAGCAACTCCCGATTTAACTTCATTTTCCAGGCATGAAACATATCTGCATTTAACCTGCCTTAACTCTTCCAAATTCAAAATCACGCCAGGTATACACAATCCAGCAACAGAAGTAAATATATTATCTGATAGTGAAGTTGCCTTAGCAGCCTGCCCAAATGCAGTCCTTAATGTAAATGTATTATACCAATCTAACACAGCTTTCTGCCACTGAGTATACCAATTACTCCAGCCAGCTGTTGCATCACCGCAGCTTGCAACAGTGCACACAATCTGCAGCTTCTCTATAAGCGGCCAAGTAACTGTCTGAGCAGCAGTGCCAGCAACACACGCAGAAATAGCCGCTGGAACGCCAAAAACAGTAGTACGTAGCGAATCAGAACTAGCCTTAAAAATTCCCCAAGCTATATTAATCGCACGCAACACATTCAAAATATTGCACAATATCTTTATCCACTTAAATATACCAGCTAAAGTTCCAATCAGCCCGTAAAACCCGCTGGAAGCCTCATCTTTAGCTAAATCAATCTCATCTTCAATCGCACCCAGCGCTTTATCAAACGGCGTAATAAAGAACGGCACAGTAACATTAACCAACTCAGTTTCAGGCTGCTGTAGTGCTGCATTTGCTCGTCTTGAAAATATTTGTAATGTACACTCATACTTCAGCTGACTCGCACTAGCTGTAAACGGCAAAAACTCCAGAACAATTATCGGCGATGTGCTTCCGGCAAAATTATTTATTGCAAACGCTCTCGACAGCTGCTCATTATTTCCAGCACAGCTTAAAAGCTGCGTCTGCAGCATAGAAACATCCTGCGCTCCTGTTGTAAGCGGAACTGTGCAGAACACTCTTTGTGGCGCTAACTGCGTTGTGCTTCTGTCCAACCCATTCGGCGAGCATTGAACGTTCCCTTTAGACCAAAAATCAGGGCTCGACTCAGTATCTGTACCTAAAATCTCAATGCTAACAGTCTTCTCAGCTTTATTCCCGGCAGTATCCTCAGCAATTAATTTTATTCTGGCATCTGCATCATAACCGGACAATATTTGCGGCGTTGTAAAAGTACAAGTAACAGTACTATTTGTAGCGCCAGCAGCAGCAGCACAGGCAGCAGTAACAGTTCCTCCATTAGAAACAATATCTGCTAAATCAGCTTTCGCAATTAACCCATTTGGCTCAGCAACTTTAAACGTAACCCTTAAAATATCTCTGCTCTGGAAAAAGTCCCTTTGCTGCCCTGCACTGCCAGCAAGAGCAAGCACTTCCACATCTCCAACAAAGCTCGGAGCAGTTTCATCAAGCACAACAGCGGTAGTCACAGCACTTCCAATTGCATTTCCAACCCTGTCTTTCGCTTCAACAAGCACAGCATTCCCATTTACATTTACATTAATTCCATTCCAGAAGCAGCTGACTTGCCCGTTAACAACCGCTGTGCAATTATCCGCAGCCCTTTTATTGCCATAAACATTATTCAGCGCACTAAAATCAGCAAACGCATCATTAAAACTAATTCCGCTCTGCCCTTCATTAAACTTCGCTACAAAAGTATTATTAACTCTGCGGGCAATGCTCTTCTGGTTAAATACCCTCTCCGTCCCAAAAAAAACAATAGTAGGCGCAGCATTATCAACAACAAAATTAGAGCTTACTGTCTTTGTCTGCTCATTTCCGCCTGCATCAACTGCTCTCGCAACAATCGAAAACGCTTGCGCTAAATTAACTTGCTTCACCCAAACGCAGGTAAACAAATTATTCGTAACATTTGTTTTAACACAGCTAGCAGATTCATTGTTCATATTCAGCTGCGTGCTAGTTCCAAACAAAGACACGCTGCTTTGATCTTCAAAAACTTCAATTGAAATGTCAGTTGCAATTGTCTGCGCAGGAACAAACTGTGTAAAGTTCCCCACTTTTAGCGTATTTTCTTTTATATTCGGCCCAACTCTGTCAAATGTGAAGCTGTTTGAAGTTACATTTGCCGTATGATTCAATTTATCAGTTGCAGAAATCTTAATTGAAGTTACATTTGTTCCCTGTCCCCCTAAAGTTAATGTCTCGCTGACAGAATTTGCTCCGCACTGGCTATTTATCTTACCCGACAACTCACCCCCATGCAAAGTTTTTACTTTACTCCCAGTCGCTGTATCAAAAAACTCTATCCTATGCAATCCAACGCAGTTAGCCGGCTCCTCATCAACAACAAAATCAACAATTGCATTCGCTGCAGATTGCCTCGCGTTAACATTTGTTACTTTTGGTGCGCTTCCATCTCCCAGCAACTGCGTACTAGCCGTATCAGCTACATTATTAGCATCATTAAACAGCTTGACTTCAACAGGATAAATCTGCTCAGGCACTCTGTTAAAACTGAATGTATAGAAGCAATTGAAAAATCCTGCTGGCGCAGCTGTACAGTCATCAAACGGAAATCCATTTACTTTAACTTCATCCGGCTCAACTTCTTCCCCAGAAACTTTAGCGCTGACTTCCAAATGCCACGTGTCACCAGAAGCATCAATTGCTCCCTCAACTCTGTCATCTCCGCTGTTCCTTGTAATCGTTAAGTCAGCAAACACGCCTGCAGAATAAAATGGCAGCATAACTATAAGTACAGATAAGAAAATTGCAACAAACCTTAACCTCTTCATTTTTTTATTAACCATATTTCTCCTTTAATTTATTCTTTTATTAACCATTAACCATCCGTTAGCCATATTCCTCCTCTAACTGCGCCCTGTACTGCACAGAATAATCATTTGCTTTACTCATTTCTTCTATATCTTCCACCTTGCGCAGCCTTGCTGGCATATCAGCAACACCCGAGCCAACTGCAAACAGCGTAATTTTGTCATTTCCATAAAAGCCTGATGGCTCAAGAGTCAGATAAGTAGCACTCGAATTCCACAAAACCCCTCCGCTGACAAACTGCGGCATCCT
>CAYJSO010000110.1:0-3661 GCA_964372795.1 uncultured Methanosarcinales archaeon | reverse complement strand
CTTTTGACAAAAAAATAGCAGAATACTGGACTCCAGTTGACCAGTACGTAGGCGGCATAGAGCACGCTATTTTGCATCTATTATACGCCCGTTTTTTTACAAAAGCTTTGCGCGATTTAAAATTAATTAACATAGACGAGCCATTTAGCAATTTACTAACACAAGGCATGGTTCTGAAAGACGGTGCAAAAATGTCCAAGAGCTTGGGCAACATAGTCGATCCAGGAGAAATAATAGGCAAATACGGCTCAGACACCGCCAGAATATTTATCTTATTTACTGCATTGCCAGAAAAAGAGCTTGAATGGAGCGATCAGGGAGTAGAAGGTTCATTTAAATTATTACAGAGAATTTACTCTTTATACGAAAACATAACTTACTCTAAAAACAAACAAACCACCTTCCGAGACAAACACTTGCAGAGCCATACCCACAGAACAGTTAAACTAGTGACAGAACACATGAACAGATTTGAATTTAGTTTAGCAATCAGCAAATTAAACGAATTAGTTAAAACCTTAACAAGATACAAAAACGCAAATGAAATAAACAAAAACATTTACAATAATTCCTTAACAAATCTCGCTCTAATGCTCTCTCCATTTGCTCCTCACTTAGCAGAAGAATTATGGGAAACATTAGGCAGCAAGCCTTTCATCTCAACCCAAAAATGGCCAAAAGCAGATGAAAAATCAATTGATTTATCATCAGAATCAGCAGAAGAAGCTGTTCATACAACAATCGCAGACATAAACGGAATTTTAAAACTAACAAACATAACAAAACCAGAAAAAATTACAATAATCACAGCTAATAGCTGGAAATATAACTTTACAAAAGAATTAAGTAAATTATTAAGCAAAACCCGCAACACATCAGAAATACTAAAGATATTAATGCAAAATAAATCTCTTAAAACATATGGCCAGGACATCTCAAAACTAGTTCCAAAGCTTGTTGCAGATCCAAGCAAACTTCCGGAATCAGCCTTAACCCAGCAGATAGAACTTGCTGCCCTAACAGAAAGCAAAAAGCTGATTGAATCGGAATTCAAGTGCAAAGTTGACATAACAACAGCAGAGCAGAGCAAAGAGCAAAAAGCAAAGCAGGCAATGCCTGGTAAACCCTCGATAATAATAAAATAAAGCGGACAGACGCGCCCTCAGTCGCAACACACAACCCTGCTCGCTTAACCCCAATGCGCCCTCGGTTCTGCGGCCCCATAAACATCGCAAACAATGCTTAGTGCTGCATTATTCCTAATCTGACACGTTTCACACCGCCGCGATCCTATGGGACAGAACGTCCACAGGCAACACCAGGACGAGCAAAATTGCATGCCTCTTCCTCAGGCTTCGGCCGCGCGTAAAGCCCGTTCACGCTTACAGGAGAGGGCTATCCTCCCAGCCTAGTCTGCCCAGTAAGCTTTAGGTTAAGCTCTTTAAAAATGTTTCCTAAATCCATCCACAAATCAAAGAAATAAATAAAACAATAATTTAAATCACTTACTCCTCTTAAACACGCTTATTCCCCTTCTCCTAAGTTCCTTAAAAAACACCTTATAATCAACGCACTTCTCAGGCGCCACAGCCCCTCTCTCTTTAACTTTACCATTAGCAATCATCTGCGCAATTATCGATGGCGGCACAGCAGTGTCATACACTCCCGCTGGCACATTATACTTTTTATTGCTCTTCGTCAAACAATACAAAATAAATTTCTTCTTCTTGCCTTTCTTCCTTCCTTTAAACTCCAGCCTTAAATATTCCAAATCATTTATTCTAGTCCCAGCTTTAGGCAGCCATCGATCCATTACCTTAGCAGTTAAATCCCTTGGCTTTACTTTCATTCCTTTAACCAAAATTTCTTTATCCGAAGCAAACCCAGTATCAATCAGAAACCTTATTTTCTCATCAAATTCTGAAGGAAACGTAACTCTAAAGCTGCACTCTTTCAGTTTAAAAGACGAAGGAAAAGTAGCTAATTCAGAATGAATTGTATAAAATCCTTTCAATTTACCAACCGGCTTTGGAAATATTATCTCAACATTCCCACTCTGCGGCTCAACTAGCTTTAATCTACCTTTAGTAAACAACGCTGGCTTCATCATAAATTCATCAAACAAAGTGTACATGGTATAAGGCAAAACAAACGGCTGCTCATATTTGGTAAAATCAGCATCTCCAAAACTTATATGTATTTCATCAACTTTATCCAGCATCCTAGCTCCATACTTAGCCATAACATTTGTTATCCCGGGTGTTGAACCACACCCAAGCACAGCAATTAATTTTTTCTTTTTAAACTGTTTATTTAACTTTAACTGCTTCCTCGTAACATGAAACAGCCCCCCCAAATCCAGATAATTCACATTAGCTTTCAAGCAAGCCCTCATCACATCTAAATTAAAATAATACACAACGCAGTTAACACAAACTGCAGCACCCTTCAACAATTTAGCAGTATTACCAACATCCGTAACGTCAACTACTGCACCTTTCACCCTTGAACTTTTAAAACTCTTCGCATACTGAATTGCTTTCCTATCATTAGATACAATTAAAATCTCACAATCCTTGCAGAAATCATACAAATCTCTAACAACCCACCTTCCAATATTTCCCGTTCCGCCCAAAACAACAATCTTTTTCATTTTACCCTAGCATGATTCGCTCCAAACACAACTTTGCTGGCTTCCATAAACGCTTCTAAAGTCTTCTCCAAATCTTCTTTATTGTGCGAATAGCACGTGTAAATGGGTTCTTCATTATCTTCATCAAACATAACCCCTCTCTTAAGCAGCTCAACATGCAGATCCGCAAACACGTTCAAATCACATTTTTTAATATCCCTATACTCCCAAACATACCCTTTTGTAAAAAAGAACTGGAACATCGTTGCATAACCTTGTATAATAAAATCCAAATTGCGATGCGCTAAAATCTCAATAAACCCTTTTATCAGCTTGTCCCCATACTTCTGCATCTTCTCAATAGCATTTCTTCTCCTCAACTCCCTTAATGTAGCAATAACAGCCGTCATGCTGACTGGATTGCTTGAAAAAGTCCCGCCGTGCACAACCTTGTGCGGCCCAATAACTTCCATAACTTCTCTTTTCCCAGCAAAGCAAGCAACAGGATAACCATTTCCCATAGATTTAGAAAATGCGCTTATATCAGGCTTAACCTTAAATATCTCCTGCGCCCCGCCATTCGCTAACCTGAATCCAGTCTTCACTTCATCAAATATCAAAACAACATTATACTTATCGCAAAGCTTGCGCAAATGCTTCAAAAACCCATTCTGCGGAGGAATCACACCAGCATTCCCCATCACAGGCTCGCAGATAACAGCAGCAACCTCATTCCCATGCTTCCTAAGCAGCTTCTCAATGCCGTTAAAATCATTCCACCTTGCAACCAACACAAGCTCTTGTATCACTTTTGGAATCCCCAGCGACATAGGATATGGCTTATTGCCTTTTAGCTTGTCAAACGGTGCATCCGTACTGAACAAAACATAATCATGCGCTCCATGATAATGCCCTTCGAACTTAATTATCTTCTCCTTTCCTGTAAAAGCGCGAGCAACTCTAATCGAATGCATCGTTGCCTCTGTCCCGGAATTTGCAAACCTTATCATCTCCGCGCTCGGTACAAAC
>CAYJSO010000109.1:0-3724 GCA_964372795.1 uncultured Methanosarcinales archaeon | reverse complement strand
GCCTGCGCAAAAGAAACAAAGAAGCTTGCTCCAATAAATCCAAAAAACATTCCTGCAATTATCCCTTCCCAATTCTTCTTTGGATTAATATAAGGAATCCTTCCATACGCTCCGGCAAAACCACTAACCCCATCTCCCCAAGCCAAAATAAAAATGCTTGCAGTTGCAACCTCACGAGAAAACAGCCAAGTAACAACCGTCATCCCCAAAACAAAATAGCTTGCCCCCAGCCCGGGAAAATAATTAATATACTCTTCCCTCTCCATCGCCATAATCATCTGGTGCAAAACAGGAATCTTAATCCACCTATAAAAAAAGAACATCAATAATAAAACAAAAAACAATATTGCAAAATGAATCTTGTTCAACACCCCAAAATAAAACAATAACCCAAGAACAGTTCCAGAAGCTATATGAAACAGCTTCCTTCTAATATCAATCTCACTTATTAGTCCGTTCATCTTCCAATAAACATGCTCAAAACTTTATTCCCGGTCAAAAGCCCAGCAGTTACAATTATTCCGGCAACTAAAACACCTAAAGCAATGCTCCAAAACGCTTTCCACTTATCCATCCCAAAAAACCAGGCAGCCACAGCGCCTGTATAAGCTCCAGTCCCAGGCAACGGAATTGCAACAAACATTACTAATCCTAAATAGCCATACTTCTGTATCTTACTGTGCACTTTCTTCCTAGTTCTCTCCATAAAAGCATCAAAAGTTCTTTTATAAAAACTCACTTTCATCAAATGCTCATGAATAAAATCTAAAAATAAGAAAGTTATTATGCTTGCTAATGAATTGAAAACAACTGACAACAAAAACACTAAATAGATATTCAGCCCATTAAAAAATCCAAACGGAATGCTTCCTCTCAGCTCTACAACCGGTGCAATACTCAGCAAAATCACCCAAATCCAAGGATTCATTTAACACCTCCAATAGAATTAACCAACATTTGCTTTTAAAGCTACCTATTCGCCAGCTCCCACACCGCTTTCAAAGCAACAATCACCGCAGCAGGAGCAACAAAGCTTACTATATTCGCTAAAATCGCATTTATGTAAAGCCCAACAAACTCAATTGAAGCAAAATTCGCAACTGCAGCTGCCAAAAGCAGAGTTATCGCGGCAATCAAAAACTCAGTTATCTCTTTCGCTTTTATATTAAGCAACCCCACAACTACCCCAAGCAAAAACAGAACAGGAATAATCAATTGGCTGTCAACTTTCCTAAACAAAAGCCCAGCTATTATAGCAATAAAAGCCCCGACCAAAAAAGCCCAATGTCCGAACCTCTCATAAGCTCCATGCTTATTCTTAGCCATTCTATACACCTCTTTTAAGAGATATAAACTGCCAACCTTTTTAAACCTTTTTACTCATTAAATCAGAACTGCGAACGTTAGATACTAACACTAATAACTAACTATAGATATTAACATAAATACCCAACACCAATAACCAACGTTCGCACTATAAAGTGGTGCTAAATCTTTTTAAAAGCACCAAACATTTTAACTGTGATGTCCAGAAAAGGAGAAAAAATAGATGCAGAGATACTTAAGATTCTTAGAGAAAGTACCACCCCAACGTCCACGCGTGAGCTTGCATTAAAAACAGGCCGCGCGTGGCATTCTATTCAAATGCACTGCTTGAAACTTCAAATAGCTAACAAAATAACCGGTTTTACAGTAGGAGGAATGAACTTATGGCAGCTAAAGCGGCACAAATGAAGTCGCAAGTGGCAATGGAGTACATTATCCTAGTGGGCTTTGTATTAGTCATTATAATCCCGCTTATAGTTCTTTTCTACAGCCAAAGCTCAGACATTACAGTTCAGGTTAAATCTCAGCAGGTGCAGTCAATAGGGCAAAACATAGTAGACAACGCAGAAAGCGTTTACTACCTCGGCGAACCATCAAAAGTGCAGATAAAAATCCAGCTGCCGGAAAACATAAAGAACACTTCAATAAACAGCAAATCAATCGTTTTCACCTTGCGAACAGAGTCTGGTTTGACAGATGTGGTTGTTCCGAGCAGGGTCAACATATCCGGTTCACTTCCAAAAAGCTCAGGCATACATCTGGTAATAATAGAAAACAAAGGCAACTATGTTAACATAACAAGCAACTGAAAGATAAAAATAAAAAATATATAAAAAGAAATTAAAAATAAAATATAAAATAAATTTAAAAAAGTATAAAAAAATCAACTATAATAAAAAAAAATTAAAAATTAAACGAAATCAAAAAAAATATGATATAAAAATAAATGAAAAATAAACTATACAAAACTAAAAAATGCACACACAATTAAATTCAAAAAATAAAAAAGCCCAAACAAGCATAGAACTTCTTGTACTAATAGGCATCGCATTCGTAGCGTTGCTTGTTTTTTCAGCGCTTGCAAGAGATCGCCTATTATATGTGCACAAGCAAACTGAACAGACAGCACTGGAGCAAATAGCAGGTATCCTTCACAATGAAGTGCTGCTCGCAGCAACAGTAAGCAACGGCTACATGAGAGCCTTCACTCTTCCAACAGGCATAGACGGCAAAAACTACACCATTGAGATAATAAAAAACAATACAATTTTTGCGAAATCCGGCAAATTTGAATCAAGCCAGGTGACATTCAACGTAACCGGCCAGCCTTTGTTAGGCGAGAACACAATAAAAAAAGAAAATGACGTCATCTCACTCAATCAGGAATAATAACACGAAAGCGCAAATTTGGTACGCAGATTTTATAATTGGAGTGCTCATCTTCATAGTTGTCCTAGTGGTATTCTTTGTACAGCTCAGCAATATAGAAGAAAAAGAAAGCTCAAAAATAAATGAGCTGCTTGTGGAAGCAAGCCGCCTATCAGACTCACTCCTAAGCTCAGGCTCCCCAGACAACTGGAATAAAGACGATGTAATAAGAATAGGAGTAACGAACAATAACCAGCGAATAAACGAAACTAAATGGGAAGAGCTCACACTAATGAATTACTCGGAAATCAGAAGCAGACTAAGAGCAAAAAAAGAATTTTTCTTCTTTTTAGAAGATCAAACCTCATGTCTGATAGAAATAAATGAGAAATACGGCATCGGCAGCCCAAAAGTTGAAGTAAATGAGCAGCCATGCACAGAACAGGACAATATAGATCTTACGCAGGCAAATCCAAAAAATATCATACAAATATCCCGTATAATAATCTACAATAGCGAAGCAAATAAACTTGTTACATACGTTTGGCAATAAAACAATGAGAAAAACAATTAGAAAAAAAGCGATATTCTTTACATTAGATGGAATACTGGCAGCAGCTTTATTATTGCTCGTAGTAGCCATTATCCCGCGCTTCCTTGCAAGCCAGAGCTCAGTAACTCCAACAACACTGATGGCGCATGATTCTACGAATGTCCTGGCAGAAATGAGAGTTTACGAAGTTGACAGCGAAGAGATGCAGGAGATGATAGAAAACGGCTCAATAACAAGTCCTAACCAAAGCGTTCTTGAGCAGATAGGCGAATTTTGGTCAAAAAATGACACCAACAATGCCAAAAACATAAGCCGTGAAGCTCTCGGCAGCACAATAAAGAACTATGAGCTCTACGTAAACAACGACCTGATCGACGCTCGTGGAACAGCATCAGAAACTCTCGTTTCATCAAAGCGCATGGTAAGCGGCATAACAAAAGGCCGCGCAAAATCCGGCTTTAACGCAAGAGCCATTGC
>CAYJSO010000108.1:0-3786 GCA_964372795.1 uncultured Methanosarcinales archaeon | reverse complement strand
AGCATAAAATATATCCATCTCCAATACAAAACCTTTAAATAACGGAAACTCTTTGAGTTTCCGGGATTTAAAGCGAAGCTTTAAATAACGCGCTAAACTATTTCTGAGTATGGTTGAATTAAGCGAGGAGCAGCGCAAAGCTTTGGTTGAAAAGCTGAAAAGCATGAGTCCTGAAGAGCTTCGCGAGTTTCAAAAGAAGCAGTGCATTTTCTGCCAGATTGTTGCCAATAAAATGGAAGGGAAGAAGGTGTATGAGGATGACAAAGCCATTGGGATTCTTGATATTAATCCAGCAAGTGTAGGACATGTTTTGCTCATGCCGAAAGAGCATTATGCGATAATGCCGCAGATTCCGGAAGATGAGATAAAGCATTTGGGGATTGTTTCAAAGCATTTGTCTAAAGCTGTTTTGCAAGCTTTAAAAGTTGAGGGAACAACTATTTTTATTGCAAATGGGCTGGCTGCAGGGCAGAGGGCGCAGCATTTTATGATGCATATAATTCCAAGGATGCAGAATGACGGGGTTGGATTGTTTATTCCCCAAAGGCAGATGCGTGAGGATGATGTTGCACGGCTGAGGGAATCGATAGAGAACAAAGCAAATGAATTGTTTGGGATTAAGAAAGAGGTTGTAGTTGAGAGGAGGAAGAAAAAGGCTGAGGAAGAAGAGAAAATACCGGAAATAAAGGTTGCTGATTTTAAAGAGCTGGAGAAGCAGATTGGAGCTGAGCCGGTTAAGGTTTTTGAAGAAGTAAAAGAAAAAACAGAAACAAAAAAGAAAACTAAAGGCAGAACAAAGGAAAAGAAAGAAACGAAAAAAGAGGGTAAAAAAGCTGCGAGCTTAGATGAAATCGCGGAGCTGTTCAAGTAGCATGGCAGGGTGCGAGTTTTGCGCGATTGTGAAAGGAGAGTATGAAAGCGAAGAGGTTTATCAAGATGAAAAGCTGTTTGCGGTAATGCACCTTAAGCCAGCTGCTCCTGGGCATGTGTTATTGTTTACAAAAGAACATCATTCAATTATTGAGCAGGTGCCTGATTTTGTTGTTGGGCATGCTTTAAATGTTGCAAATAAATTAAGCGTTGCGATATTTGAGGCGATTGGAGCGCAGGGAACAAATATAATTATAGAGAACGGAAATGCAGCTGGGCAGACAATTCCGCATTTTTCTGTCAATATAATTCCAAGACGAGAGAATGATGGCTTGAACTTAATGTGGCAGCCCAAGAAAGTTACAAATGAAGAGATGGATATGGCGCAGTATCAGCTGAAAGAGCAGGCTGAGGGGATCAGTCCGGCTGGTTTTGAGCAGGAGAAAAGGCAGGTTGTTGTGAAAGAGGAGCGTGAAGAGAAAGAAGAGAAGAAAGATAAAAAGGAAGAGCAGGATTATTTGTTCAGGCAGATGAGACGGATACCATAAGATGCGTTCTGTCCTTTAACTGCTTAGAGTGCAATAAAACCTCATTCAATTTGTCTATAATCTTTTTGTTAGGCTCTTTCTTTCTTAAAGCGCCGCTTATGTTTTCTATGCTTATTGAAACTGCGTCTATTATGCTGTTTATGGTTTCATTTCGCCAGCTGTGAGAATTGTCATCTAATGTTGCGAGCAAGTCATTCGCTTTTGTCAGAGACTGGCTTATGCTGTTTAAGACAAGCTCGATGCTTAAATCATCTATCTGCTTGACGTATTTGTGATCACGCTGCGGCTGGATTAATCTTGTGACATCGTGCATTGCGCTTTCTAAAGTTGTAAAAGTTATCCATAAGTCAGCGATGCTTCTTTGCGAGATTGTTTTATGCTCTATTTTTTCTATTATTTTGCTTACGTCTGCGCGGAAAAGGTAAAAAGCTGAACGAATGCGGTTGACTTTTTCTTCGAATGAGATTTCGTAAACTTCCTGCAATAGCGTTTCCTGCTTTTCGCTTAAAAGTTTGGAGATTATTACTCCAAAAATAACCAAGCCGCTAACCGCCTCTATTACGGCAAAGAAACGCGCAACCCCAACAGGAAAAATATCGCCATAGCCTTGGGATGCTGAGGCTGCTGTAATGAAGCTGAAATATTGTGCTGTGAAGAAGCCATTAATGCCATGAGCAAGGGGAGCGCCTTTATACAGAACTGCGTGATCGGTTGTGAGCGAAAGAACGTAAAATATAATTCCAAAAATAAACATATAGGCTACCCAGAAGCCGAAGATCTGCTTAAAGCTGATTCTGTCAAGTATGTCAAGATGCTTCAGTACTCTTTTCATTCTTATCTGTAAAATAATGTTGATATATAAATGTTACGTTTTTGTATACTGGTATATGTTATTTATATATTAGGTAAGCTTAAATAAGCGATAAGTTTAAGTAGCTGGTAATAAAGGTATTATAAATGAGAAAAGTGCTTTTACTATTATTAATTATCACGTTAGTCGGCTGTACTCAAGCTCCCTCCGACGAGGAAACGCCTAGAAAATATGATTATATACCAGCTGAAAAAATTTCTAAAGTTCTCGATGAATTCAAAGCAGTAGGCATCTATGATCATCTTAGCGAGGAAGTATTTCAAGAGAAAAAGCAATATCTTATGGACTATGGGGAGGCGCATCCAACTTCTCTTTTGGAGGAATTCCCTGGAACAGTGTTTTTGTTTGATCCCGAAGGTAACATGGGGCAGCCCTATAAGGACATAACATTAGAGTTAGCAAAAATATCAAAAGGAAAGTTCAATCCGAAGAATATAAAGGATAACTGGAGTGACAAGGCAAATACTGTCGAGAACATTTTTGAAAGCGATTATTCATTTCAGCTCGGAAGCGAAACATACGAGGGTAAGGTAAAAAACATCGACGACTGGATAGATGTATCTTTTACTGCTATAATAAATGAAGGTATAGAAGATCAGGGAATTGATGGGAAATTTTATTACCTTTATGTGGGGGGAAACGATGCATCAGTAGTTTTTGCCACAGAAGCCCAAGCAGAGAAGTTAAGAGAATATATGCCACTAGAAGATCCAAAAGAACAAAAAGAAACAACTGAGGAATCAGTAGAAAAAGAGAAAGAGCTAATTGAAGAAATAATTACAAAAACAAGCTAATCCAATCTCCAACAGAGATTGTCATTATAAAAGCAATTAAAAAGCTTGGAACGAAAGGGATGCCTTCTCTTACTATTACTCTGCGAAGCTTGCCATGCCTGTGCAGGAACATCAGCTTGTGGATTTGCTGCCTGCTGATGCCTAAGTCTTTTGGGCCGGCTACAAGTTTGCCTTCTGCATAAATGGGATAAGCGATCCAGTCGCCTTCTGTAAGCTGCTCAGGGTGGGTGCTTTTGTACATGGCTGAATGCTCGACTGATTTAACGAAGAGCCACAAGTAGTATGAGATAATCGGAGATAATGCAAGTATAATCAATGTTGGAAGCAAGAAAGTGCTGCGAGCGGAAATTATAACAAGCGCAAGAAGCAGAATAGTCGCTATTAACGTAAGCAAATGTGTTCTTTTTGATTTTTCCGCGTTTTGCTTTATGTCGATGAGAACTTTGTCTTTGTGCAATACTGCGAGAATTAAAATCCAAATGGAGCCGTAAACTGCGCCTATAACCAATAAATTAATGAAGAGTATCAAGAGGGTTGGAAGCGGAGTTAAAGTAAATTCTATTCCAATCAATGCGCCTAAGCCCATTAACAGCTTGCTGTCGCCGCCGCCCCATTGTCCGGCGTAGTACATCAAGTAAGCCAAGCCGACGAAGATAACGAAGCCAAGGAAGCCGTGCATGAAAATTCCCCAGTTAAAGTCGAT
>CAYJSO010000107.1:0-3789 GCA_964372795.1 uncultured Methanosarcinales archaeon | reverse complement strand
AGACACAAATGTTGCTAATGCGGATGAGCAGACACAAGTTGTCATAACTGACAGTGGAACAGAGCTTGACCTGGACGTTGTTGATGGAAACGTTTCAACTCTGAATGTAAGAGGAACAAGCGATGGCGGAACTGCAGGAACTTCACTGCCGGATATGAAATCAGTTGAAGGCAAAGACGTTGACCAAGGTATGACTGTGTATGGAGCTTTGCTTGAGCAGACTGATGAGCAGGGTTCAACAACAACAACGAACTCTGAGCTTATTGTACACTATCCAAAGACGCAGAGACACCCACTTGTATATGTTGAGCTGGAAGGTTCAACGACATCAGTTACAGGCGGAGAGCTAACGAGAGTAACAATACCAATAACTGCAACAAAGCTGCCGGATGAAGTAGCTGATGTAAGCGCACAGCATGGTATCTATGTAGGCGGACCATGCGCCAACAGCGGAACAGCAGCTGTAATGTACACAAAGCAAGGCAAGAGTGTGCCAGCTGATTGTACACAAGACTTCAAGCCAGGAGAAGCAATCATTGCATTGTATGATGTAGATGACAAGGTTGCTATGGTAGTTGCAGGTTACGGCGGAGACGACACAAGAAGAGCCGGTAAAGTGCTTGGACAAGCCAGCCAATATGACTTGGGCGGCGAGCAAGTAACTGTAAGCGGAACAACGTTTGAAGACATAGAAGTAACAAAGGTAAGCTAAACAGGCTTACTTCTTTCTTATTTTTTATTATGTTTTGATTGGCTGCTTGAGCTAGTTCTGTTAATTGCTTAGACTGCGGAGCTGGTGAGGTATGAAGTATAATTAGAGTTTGCGACGCTGAATTTTTATTTTAGTTAGTGTTTTATGTTGTACTTCTTAAACGATTAATTTAACTGCGTCGCAAAAGATATTGCTTACGCTATATGTGCTCCGCAGTCGATGCTATAAAAGTTTATATAAGACTAATGCTCTGCGCAGCTTATGAGGGTGGCGGAAGCAGTTGTAATGGGTTTTTTAGTCCTGTTCTTGCTTGTTTTAGGAGCTTACAGCCAATGGCCCAGCACAATAACGCATGATGCTGCTATACATGCTGAGAAGGTTGTTATTGTTGGGTTGCAGGGGTTTCCTAGAAGCTGGGAGCCGTATGCTGTTAATGGCTATACGTATCCGCCGCTGTTTCATTACCTGGCTTTCTTATTGCCGCTTAAACCAATTGACGCTGTTAGAGCTTTGGGCATAGTGATCTTTGCGCTTTTTCCGGTTGCTGTTTATTACTTAGTCAGCACTTATAATAAAAGAGCTGCTTTAATTGCTGCGCTGTTTATTGGCTTGCTGCCAGCGTTTGCTACAATCGCCATTTACGGCGAGTTTCCCCAGCTGCTGGCGATGTTTTTGTTTGTATGGGAATGGTATTTGCTTAGGAAAGGGAAGTTTGGCTTTGCGGGGGTTTTTTGCGGGTTAGCTGTGTTGAGCCACGTGTTTATTGCTTTGGCTGCGGTTATTGTCTACTTCTATTATTTGTTTTGGGCTAAGAAAGGAATTTTTTATTATGTTGCTCCATTTATTACGGCTGTGCCGTGGATTCCAAATTATGTTAGAATAACTATAAATGCTTTAACAGGCAAATGGGAGAATGTTGTCTATAATGCATCGCAGCCAGTGCTTGGATTTTGGAGCAGCAAGCAAATACTTGAATGGCTGTTTGGGACAAGCGGATTTGGGCCATTAGTGTTGCTGCTTGCTGTGATTGGCTTGTTTTTTGTCAAGGAAAGGCTTGTTAAAGGGCTGTTTTTATTCTGCTTAGCGTTTACTGTTTTTCATCTGCCGCTGACTCAATTAAAAATATATGATCTATTAGCACTGCCAACGATAATTTTATCTTCCATCGGGATTATTAACTTAAAATTAAAGGAAAAACACCTAAAGGCTTTATTGATTTTTATCGTCGGTATTTTGGCAGTTTTGCAGGTGCAGCATTTTATAAATGCGAAAGAGAACTGGCTGAATAAAGAGGTTGCGCCTGATGAGCAGCTTGTTGATGCTGCTGAGTGGCTTTCTGGTTATGATAATGAGTTTGTCAGGATTTATTCGTATAAAGCAACAGCTTGGACTGGAATTTTAGCTAATAAAATGCCGATTGAGCCGGAGGTTACTAAGCTTGAGGTTTATTCTGAAGGGTATAGAAAGCAGATTGCAGTAAATAATTTAATAAAAGAAAAGCTGGAGAAAGGCGAGGATGTAAAAGGGCTGCTTGATGAATACAATATTAAATATGTTTTAATTCCGAATGAAATAAAAATTAAAAATGGAAACTTGAGCTTAATTTATGGGAATATGGGGTGGGATGTATATCAAAATTAAACATATAATGAAAATTAGATTTCTTTTGCGAAGAAGATGTTGTGCTTGCTTCTCGATATTTTTAATTTAACTTCTGAGTTTATTTCAGCGTCAGAGCCAATTACTGTAATTACGCGGTCTTTTGCCACTGCTAGGCGAGTTTTGGGATATCTGCCATGAGCAGCGATTTTTGCTTTTATTGTCTGCTCTTTTCTGAAAGGTTTTGGAAGTTCTTTTGTTTCTGTTATTTTAAAGTCTTTTTTAAAGTCGAGGAGCAAGCGAGTGTTTGTCTGCTTCTCCCATTCAATAAGTTTTTCTTTAAAAGAATCCCAGCCGAGGGCTTTTACCGGATTTCTTCCTGTTCTGTAGTTGAGGAAATTCTGTATTCCAATCATTGGATGGTTTTGCCTGTTATGCTTAGAAATGCTTTGCATTTCTGGCACACTAGAAATCTGTGATTTCTGAGTGTGCTTTTGAGGCAATGTTTTTACAAAGTTGACTACTTTTGGAATTTCCCCTTCGTTAAAGCCAGGAACATACAAAGGAGCAACTAAAATATCCATTTTTTCTGCGGCATACTTAATCATTTCAATTACGTGCTGCAAATTGTAGTGGGTGCCAGCCATTTTTGCTGCGATTTCAGGATCTAAAGAGTTTAAGGAAATGTTGAGACGGAGTTTTGGATAGCTTGCTAACTTGTCAATTAACGGTTTGCTGAGCAAAGTGCCGTTTGTGTCTGTGCTGATTTGGTAGACGTAATCAAGCTTAGATAAATCATCGACTAAGTCAACAAATTCTGCGTAAATAAAGGGTTCGCCTTGCACGCCGATGTGCGCTTCAACCTGTTTTGATTGAGATGCTACAAACTCAGCAACTTTTTTGAATTCTTCCAGCAAGTAGCTGCGTTCAACCAAGTAATCCGTCTGGTTAGAGCTTAAACCTTCGCCAACGGAACAGTAAATGCAGTCCAAATTGCAAGCTGTTTGCGGCTTTATTTCTATAATTGAAGTGCCTCTGTGGACGATGCCAAAGGAAATGCTGCCTATCAGTGGGATGCCAGCGTTTTTGTGGATGTAAACTGCTTTGTTGTTTGTTACGATTGACTTTAGGCTTTGTATTTTTGTGTTTAAAAGCTGCAAGAATTTTCTTTCTGCGCGATCCTGAGGGCAGTCAAATGCTAAAGCGTTTTTGTAGATTTTGAATGGAGCGATTGCTGATAACTCGTTTTTATCGACGTAAAGGTAAAAGCGCTTTGACAGGTTGATGCGTATGCGCTCCGGCTCTTCCCAGAAATCGAGCATTTGGTATTGGAGCTGTGACATAAAATGTCCATTAGTAGAAGTTATTTATAAATATTGGTACTAAACAACAGAAAACCATTTAAACCGGTAATGCTAAGGCATACTTTGGGGGGGTAATATGGGAGAAGAAATTGCAATTACGTTTGAGACTCTGTA
>CAYJSO010000106.1:0-3797 GCA_964372795.1 uncultured Methanosarcinales archaeon | reverse complement strand
AATATGAACTCCGATTTCCTCCAGCACATCAGACAAAGCTACTTTTGCCCTATCAGACACCCTGCCAGCTCCAGCTTTCCTCAGTATCTTGTCCATAGCTGCTAAAGGCAGTATTCTTGCTCTAACCATTCGTAACGAGAAAAATAGTGTCTTTTTAAACCTTTTGTTAAGTTTGCTAACTTATCTAATCTAAACAGCTTGCAAAACGCGCCCTTCTAATCTTGCTGTTGATACAGCATATCCATTATCTCCATCACGACCAGCCCCACCAATTATAGTGCACTTATCAACTACAATGTGCCTCAGCCCTTCATACTTCCCCCTCTCTTCTTCGCTAAGCAACTTTCCTTTAGGGCTTGGTGTTATACCAAGCAAAACATCTAACTTATCAAGAGCAAAAGGATCAAACTCGTTATAGAATCGCTTTTGATTGCCATCATACTTACAAGTAACACCTATACCTAATGCGCGCAACGAATGCTTTGCTCTTTCAAAATATCTTCCAAAAGTAGTTTGAGATGCACCTTCGTAACCAAGACTGCGCTTGACAGATTCATCACGAACCCCTCTTCCATTAAGCGCTATAACAACATCATAAAGATTAAGTATTCTTTCTCTGCTTACAGCTGTAGGCGTATGATAGCTTTTACCATCTCTACCACATATTAGCGCGCCAAGCTCTTCATAACGTCTTTTATCATCCTCAAATAAACTCTCACCATCCAAAGGAACCCCAAGCATTACCTTAATCTTTGCAACAGCCTTTGGATCAACGACCCAATAACTACCCTTTCTATGATATTCTACTTGTATACCTAAAGCCCGAAGAGCTTTCCTAACACTATGAATATAACCCTGATTGCGCCCCACTACCAATACAGCTTCGCTCTGCGTCCCTCCACCTAATATCACATCACAAATAGCCATGCCATCCTGCAAATGTTGCTCTGTAACACGAAACGGCAAAGTATTATCCGAACTAGAAGAACCACTTCGCAATCTCGGAGCATCATTTTTTATAGATTTAGATTTGCGACGAACATCAATGCCATATCTCCCATTGACGCCATACCTTCTAGTAACTGTATCGTACGTAAGAACTCCTCGTTCACGCAAAAATTTCGCATCTCTACGAATAGTAAGCTCCGACCAACCAATTCTACCATGAGCACTATCCACAATACCGCCAACCGTTCTTCCTTCAGAAATATGAGAAACAAGCCTAAGCATACGCGCGCGCCTTGGCCCTGGCACATCCTCCAATATCTCTTCAAGAGCTACCATAAACCCCACTCAAATCCAAAACAACAGCTACAATATAAACCTTCTCATATTCAAACATATTAATAAAACAACATAAACTTTTCCTAAAAAAATCTGAACATTTGTAGAATTTTTGGCTTTTTTCTTATAAATCGTTTCAATTCCTTCTCCAAAACATCAGCATTTTCAAACATCTTTTCATCTCTCTTAAAAGCAGCGGTGTGAAAACTGCTTCTGCTTCCATTTGCGACAAACGTATGCTTCTTATGCAGCATCTCGTGGTACAAAACATAGTGCAATAACTCAAGAGGCGCATTCTTAAACACGGAAGAAACAACAATCGTATCCGTATGCAGATCATAATGCGCTAACTTCACTCTGTTTTCATTCCCAAAAACCAAAGTAGGCATCTCCAGCGAACTATAGAAATACTTTTCATCCAGTTCATTAAACGCTCCCTCAAGTACAGTATCACTTTCCCTTCTAACAGTGTACTCTGGCAACTTTCTCAAAAAAGAATGATACATATCAACGTTAAAACTTTTCTTATTCTCCTTTAAAACTTTCAAAAGCAAAGACTGTATCAAGCCAACCACAATCTCTTTATCTACCTGCTTCCACTCACTGCTCAGCCTAAAATACAGATGCCTATCGCGCCAAGACACGCGTGCATTATACGGTTTGAACTTTCCGGAATATTTTAATTCAGCAGAATAATCAAACTCTCTATCCGGATACAATTTAAAAAACGCTTCTTGAACTAAATTCATAAATGAAAGAAAGCATAATTAGAATTTAAATCCATCGACTGCAGAGGTAAAACAAAAACTATTTCTTCCTCTTTTTAGGAATTTTTTTCATTTACTCGCTATGCACCGCAAACCTCAGCAGCGCAGCAACCCCACCCATATCTCTGAGCTGCGCACCCTCCCTTGTTTCAGTAGAAATTATGACAACTTTGCTTCCCATCTTCTCCGCCTCAGAAGTAAAATGCTCAATCATCTCGTCATTTAACGACTCAGACAACAAAACAGTATCAACAGCTCCTGTTTTTATCGCATCTTCAACATGCTTCTTGCCATAAGAAACTTTTCCTTCCGCCTTGCCAAGCCTGTTAAAAAACTCTGCCATAATTGCCTTCTCAGCTGCAATCTCTTCCTGCGCCAGAACATCCTGGCTTTTATCAACCAGCTCCTGCAGCCCAAAATCTCCTGTATAGCTCAAATCCTTGACAGCAATTATTTTCTTCTTCAATTCATTTGTTACCTGCCCTTCTTCCAAAAAATCATGCTTCGTTGGCCCCGGCCCGCCTACAATTATCCCTTTCAGATTTTTTATATTGGGCAAAAGCTGCTCCTTCATGTACTCAGCAACTTTTCTGTAATGATTTTTTGCCTCACCTTCTATGATACGAGCAAAACGTTGAGCCGAGTTATGAACAATAATGCCATTAACAATGAAATTTTTATTTCCCACGGATATATCTATCATTCGCTCAGGCCTTTTTATAATTTCAATCTTCTTTATTTTAACAGGAAGGAGCGGATAGTTATACATTTCCTGTAATTTTTTATAAAGCTTTTTATCCTTCACACAGCTCATTATAGAAGACTTAAAAACTTGTTTACTAATCATGCGCTCATTTCTAAAAAAATTATTCACTTTAGGAAATAACTGAAGATTGTAGCCAGCGTTTTCAATTATTTTTCTTACAAGAGTTCCTGGAACAATAATCTGACGAACATGGCTTCTAGTAAACCTGCCACCAATAATCAAATTAAGTTTTTTCTGCTTCTTAGAAGATGTAAAACCGATATTCTTCCTAAATAATTCTAAAGATTCCTTCTCAGACATTTCCAAAGTATAGCGGGCATTTTTACTGTATATATTCCTCTTATTATCATACTCTAAAAATGAAGAGATAACGCCAAAACGTAGAAGCGCCATTTGTACTTGCTGTATGAGCTTTTGGTTATTCATCCCAATAGCAGCCTTCTTGCCTGATACGTAACCTTCAGCATCAAATAACCCCCTCAAAAACGCAGCTAAAATATTATTATCCGACTGCAATAACCTTTGAGGTATTTCTGATTTAAGTTTTCTCTTTAGTTCAGGAAACTCTGCTTGAATAAGTCTAACAAGAGGTCTGCTTGTAAACTTTATCTGATGATAATTTTTACTCTCCCTAAATCTATAACTGCCCTGAAGATTAAAAAATTTATCAAACTTCCTCTTATACTCCAAAGCAACTTGTTTATCTTGTTCAAAGAGAGTTATTCTATCGACCTCCACAGAGCCATCGCCAAGAATATAACCCAAGAATTGAGCAAATATCGAATTCAGTTTCTCAGGTAATATAACAGTTACGCCTTGATGATGCCTCGGTTTAGTATACTCGTCAAGAAACTCGTTGAAATCAATCCCCAGTTCTCTGCATAACTTACCCAGCTGATCACTATCAGAATTCAATTTACCGATTTCATAAGAAGAAATCGTAGTCTGAGTAACTCCAAGCCTTTTTGCAAGCTCCTTTT
>CAYJSO010000105.1:0-3804 GCA_964372795.1 uncultured Methanosarcinales archaeon | reverse complement strand
AATAACATAAAATAATAATGATAACAATAAGAACAATACCAAAAATAACAACTAAAATAAATATAACTCAATTAAAAATATACAACTAAAATCATTCGCCGGCAAAATCCTCAACCTTGGCATCCAGTTCCTGTCCTTCCTTCAACTGCCCTTTTAATTTTAAGTACTCTGCAGCCAGCAGATAAAAAAACAGTCCAAGCGATTTCTTTCCTTTGTTATTGCACGGCACAACCAAATCAAGAAAATTCGTATGATTGTTGGTATCACATAACGCAATGACAGGTATCCCGATTTTGTTAGCATCCATTACTGCATTTTTATCAGGCCAGGCATCTGTAACAAGCAAAACTTTCGGCTCAATAAAAGTGCTTAAGTTTGTGTTAGTCATCATTCCAGGCGGATATCTCCCGACAACAGCCTTAACTCCAGTAAATTTCTGAAATACCTTAACAGACTGCCATCCATTTTCCCGCCTGGAAACTATTAAAATGTCATTTGGCTCATAATTTGCTAAAAACTTGGCAGCAATCCTTATCCTTTCATCTATCTTCTGCAAATTTAAAACAGAAAGCCCATCCGGCCTCGTCTTGTAAATAAACTTCTCCATGTACTTTGTCTTGAACTTTGTCCCTATGTGAATCCCGCTCTTCAAGTATGTTGCCGTTGGAACCAAAAAGGTTTCTTGCTCTGCCATTTTCTTAACCTTAAATACGCTATCTCAAACTAAAACAGTCTTAGAACGAATCTAAAACCGCATTATTATCGCCCTGCAGTCACGTTGCTTATTTGCATTAACAAAGCAACTGGGCAATAAACCGATTTTTAATTAACTTATTTATAAAGCTTATCTTTTATTTCAACTCAAACTCCTTCACAGCTTTATACACTGGTCCCCCTTTCCCTAAAACACTTTCGTACAAAACAAACTTATCAACCACAAAATCCTCAAATCTTATATTCTCAAATTTCTCAACAACTTTAACCAGTTCTTTCAAATTCTTTTTGCTTCTTACCCTTGCAATCGTCAGATGCACAACAATCTCTTTATACTCTTCCTTTCTAACATCTTCAAGTTCTTTCTGCACTTCCTTAACAAGCTCAACAAAACTTTTATTCTCCTCAATTCCCACCCAAACAACCCTTACAAAACTCTTGCTGGGAAAAACGCCCACACCATTTAACTTAACTAAAAACCTTTTATTGCTAATTTTCTCCAGCCTATCAACGACATTGCTAACTTTACCTTCACTTACCTCTCCAAGAAACTTAACAGTAAAATGCAGACTTTCCCTTTCAACTAACTTCAGCTCAGCATCGCTTTCCTTAATTTTATCCTGTACTTTAACTATCTCTTCTTTAACTTGCTCAGGTATAGGAACCCCTACAAATAACCTCATAAATAAAACAAAAACAAAAGAACTTATATAATTTACCTAGCCATTATCATCACCAAAGTCCTCAGTATCTTCATATTGCGGTGTTTCTTCTTGTGTTGACTCCTCACTTTGTTGCTCGCCCACAGCTTCTCCGCCTTCAATCCTGCTTACAACCTGGGCAAACCCGACATTCTGCAAAACCTTCGTCACTTTTACCTTAACTTTTTCTCCCTGCCTGGTCCCGGCAACAAACAAAACAAAGCCTTCAACCTTTGCAATCCCATCTCCCTTCGAGCCAACTGACTCAATCTTAACTTCCAACTCGTCTCCAACATTTACTGGAGCTCTGCGTGCTTCATACATTTAGCCAACCCTCCAAAACCCGAGAAAAAATCCCGTATTTTACCATCATTTACTGCTTATATGTTATCTCTGTTTAAAAACTTTATCATAAAATAAAAGAAAAAGAATAAAAAACCTTAATCAGCAAAGTCTTCTAAGCCGTGCTGCCTCACAATGAAACCGCACTCAGCCTCAGGCATGCTTGGACTGTCAACCAGCTTCGCAACTCTGCTTCCTTTCTTGCCCTTTCGCAAGTAGATGCGGTAAGTGCTTGTGTGAGCAACAATATGCCCTCCAATTGCAACAGTTGGGTCTCCAAAGAAAACATCTGGCCTAGCCATTACTTGATTGGTTACGTACACACAAATATTGTATTTGTTTGTCAATCTCAGTAGATGGTGCATGTGCTTGTTCAGCTTTTGCTGTCTCTCTGCTAATGTTCCGCGGCCAATAAACTCTGCCCTGAAGTGTGCTGTCAAGCTGTCAACAACCACAAGCTTAACTTTTATTCCCTGTTTGCTTATCAACTCATCAACTTTCTCTGCTAACAGCATCTGATGATCACTGTTGTAAGCTCTGGCAACTCTAATGCTCTTCAGCACATCATCAACATTCAAACCAGCGCCTTCTGCAATCTGCACAATTCTCTCTGGCCTAAAAGTGTTTTCAGTGTCGATATAAACCGTAACTGAACTTGGATCCTGCTTGTATGCATTAACCGCCAATATATGGCCAAGTTGCGTTTTGCCGCTTCCAAACTCACCAAAACACTCCACAATAGCCGAAGTCTCAAAACCTCCCCCAAGCATTGCATCAAAAGCTTTGCTTCCGGTTGAGATGCGCTCCACCTGCAGTCTTTTCTTCAGCAGCTCATCGCCAGTCTCAAAACCCATATCAAAACTTGCACGGGCAGCCTGTATTATTTTCCTGGCAGTTGCTTCTGTCACACCAGAAACTTCAACCAGTTCAGCAGGACTCGCAACCGCAATGCTGAGCAAATCAACATAGCCGGCATTTTCCAGCTTTTCAGCTGTTGCAGCTCCGACTCCCGGCAACTCCATCAAGCTTCCGTTTTTCTCAACCACCAAAACCTCACCTTCTTCAACAGCATTATTTGTTAATATTTTTGTTCTCATATGTTCCACCTCTTAATATCTTTTTTGCATTTTAAGCCGAGAGCTTAAGCAAAAAGCTCCTGCTCCTTCAAGACAAGGTACTCGTACGCTTTCTGCAAAGCAACGCTTGCCTTTGGCAAATCGTTCAATTTCAGAGAATTAGTGCTTTTCCACTCTCCATTCTTATCCTTGTAGTTGCGGTCTATTGAGATTGTAGAATACTCAACATCCTCTCCGCTACTGCTTTGGCCCTTATTTTTCCAGACTGTAACGCTTATTGCGCCAGCCCTAAACTTTTTCTCAGGTATGTTTCCTGTCATTTTATTTACCCCTTCCTTTCGGATTTTGTTTCAACTCCCAACTAGGGAGCGAGGTTGCCGAGACCTTTGCAGATCCCAGCTGTCATAGACATTTTGTCAAATGACAAGTTACTACAACCATTACTAATTTAAATATCCTGCGCGCGCACCTGTCCAGTGCGTCCAGTGCAGAATCCATGCTTTTAGCGCCCATAAGCTAGGAATTCGCGTTTTGAGGGGTGTCTAGTGGCTCCGAGCAGACACGAACACCAGAAACCGTCGATTTCTCAACATATTCAATGCAGGAATAATAAGGAAAAAAGGAGTTTCGTTTAAACGTATGCGATCGCTGTTATCTGTCCCGAACGGAACGAAGCGAAGTGAGAGCCCGCAGGGCGTGGCGAGGAGCGGAACGAAGTGAGCACCGCAGAGTTCCAGAGGTCGCCGAATTTTTTGTTGCCGTAGTTTTTTCTTACTGACTATAAGATAACTGCTAAAGGCACTATATGTCCAAAGGACAATGGGCGGACGCATCAAAAAGTATATAAATAAGTAGAATAATAGTTTATCATGAACAAGCGGAAGATTCATTTTGCTTTGATATTTGCACTTTTTAATTTTTTAATAATTCCATCGGTTTGGGCCAATGGTGCGCATGATGTAGGACATGAA
>CAYJSO010000104.1:0-3860 GCA_964372795.1 uncultured Methanosarcinales archaeon | reverse complement strand
AATTTTAGTAAAAGTCATTTTCTGACCAGAAAAATTAATACTTGTAAGTTTTTCTGATACGCCTTCGCAGGCATATCCTATGTCATCGCCTCTACGTAAGGTTTTGGGAGTGCCTTCCCCCCTCGGAATTGGATACTCTTCATACCAAAGACCTTCAACACTGTCAGGGTTAATCTTTTGTATCAAGAAAGAACCTTCTCTTTCACCCACTCCTCTAATTATTTTTTCACCATTGGATGTGGGCGTTGGCATAGGAAATGGTATTGGAGTAGGAATAGGCGCAGGTGATGGCGTTTGCTGATTCACAATAAAATAACCACCTACTCCAGCAATTATTAAAACAATGATAATAGATAAGATTTTCCAGTCCATATATAGTAAAATACTATTATTGTTTATAAATATACCGAAAACTTCGAAATGGTTTGAAGTGAGTCAGCCCCAAAATAATGGTCCCCTGACGATTGAAACTAACGGCTGTTATGTTCCCTCGAATACTTGGAAGGGTTGAGTTTTAGTGCAACGTTCCGAAGGAAAATTTTTGAGTTGGCAACCAATATTGAAAATTGAAAAGGGGCTTGGCGAGGACGCAAGTTCTTCTTTATTCACTACTTATAAGTTATAAATAATAGAAAACTTAATATACTAGTTCAAGCTATATAAAATTATGACAACTCAAATAACACCTCTTGATTTAGAAGCTAATTTAACAGGTGTAAAAACCAAAAGAAGTTATGTTAGTATTGGAGGGCAGCGTGGAGATTATACTAGACGGTTTGTTTATTTTGACCCATTTGCTGCTGATTTTCAGATTCCAACTGATAGTGGTGGAACATATGTAATACCATTAAGAATGGAAAAGTACGGCTTTCCAGATGCAAGAACCGTAAGAGTTGATAAAGGAGGTAGAGTAACCGGTGTTTCACCAGAAGTAGAGAGTTTATATCGGGGATTATTTGAAAGAGAGGAAGTTCCACTTAATGAAGCTTTAGAAATATTAGGGAAAACTGTTAATGATTCAATGGAATACGACATAGATGCTTTAAATGGAAGAGATGATATAAGTTCTGCCTCACAAGAATTAATCGAAAGGGTCAAAGCTTCTGGATATATACCAACAGGACAAGAAACTGTGAAAGGTATATGTAAAGACGCAGGTCCTCTAATAAGAGCATTGCTAGGATACACACTAAGAGACTCTTCGTTGAAATACATTGGCATCGATTCAATAAATGAAACCGGGGATAGCCACGATATTACATTACTGTTAGATCCGGAAACTGAAAATTGGGTAATTGTGAATTCAAAAAGCCCATTAAAGCCGTATAATATAGTTCCGAGAGAAAAACTGCAAGAACTTGGAAGTCCGTTCAATCAAAAAAGTGAAACGATACATAAAGAACAGTATTAAAGGGCAGTTTTCCATAAAAAAGTCGAAAGCTTTATATATTAGTTCTTATATATTGTTATATAAGATGGCAGAAACAACAATTTTACACAGCCCAACATTGGAATCTGTGATTATGGTAGAAAAGACCGCACAAAAATACAGCCAAGAATGCGGTAAATATCAACTTTGGAAAAAATTGCCTAAGAAAATGATGTATCAAACATTCCAAATAATATTGGATTATCTTGAGAATTCTGGAAAAATAATTATTGATAAGGATGGCTGTGTTATTTGGACTTACAATCCTGAAAGAATACGGAAACTAATTTCTAAAGGAGTTAAATTAAGATGAATAATAAGACGATTTACATTACTTTTGGAGATAAGAAGATTGAAAACGAGTTCGAAATTCTGAAAGAGGGAAAATTTGAAGACAAGCAACTGTATAATTTTATTGACGGGGCAATAAAAGATTTGAAATCAAATCCTTCTTGCGGAACAAAAATTCCGAAAGGCGTTGATGACATGACTATGAAAAGAGCTACGAGGGGTGGTAAGCTGAACGGTGGCGAGCAGAAGCGTAACAGAGCAATTTCGAGAGTGCGTGCTCCCGGCGAGAGACCTTTCGCCGTGATTAAACGAGTTTTCAATGGCGGGAGAACTTTGGTCAAAACTTTGGAACGTGTCAGGATTAAGGAGGTGTTTAAAGCCTTCGGCTTTAACATTTACCAGCTTGTAACGCTTAAGCGTAAGGAGCTAGCGGCAGCTCTCCAAGGTTGAGCGGAAATTAGCGGATTAAAAGCAAAAATGAGGAAAAACAAGAACATAAAAAGCAGCAACCAAGTCTAATTCTTAACAGTTCTCGCGATTGTAGCAGCAAAAAGAATAAAAACATGGTTAATCAAAACCCTCTATATTCTACTTCGCACAACCAAGTGTCAAGTGAAAATGCGAAGTTCTTTTTGCACATAGTACGAAGCAGCAGCTATCGCTATAAAGAAAATTCCTAATGCCCACCATTGAACGATTCGGTGCCCTAGTAGGTAGCCTGCAAGGAAAGCTGCGGCCAAAATAGTGCTCGCTGGCTGTTTGGTGGTTCTGCTGAAGTAAGCGTACCTTCCAGCTATGAGTGCTGCTAATCCAAGGAGCACATAGCTCATCACTGTAGCTGTTACGAGTCTGGCAATAACAAATCCGGCGAGGACTGCGCCTATTACAAACATTTCAAGCCCTTTTGGTAAGGAAGCCATTCCGGTTCTGCTGGTGAATAAGTTCACACTTATCGCCCTCGTCTCTTGTTGCTTGTTGTGCATAAAAATTAAAAAACGCAGCTGAAGCGCTGGGATGATGATTGTTAGGCTTTTGGGTTTGCTGGATTTGGCAACAGCTGTTGCGCTCATTTTGCTGCATTACGGATTAGCGGCTAAGCCTTTAGCCATTATATTTGCGTCGTACATGTTATTTAAAGGTTTTGCATTTCTGGGAGATTTTGCCAGCATTATAGACTTAGTAGTCGGCCTTTACATATTAGCAGCCGTTTTGTTCGGGCTGCACACCTTTGTGGCATTCATTTTAGCTTTTTACTTGCTTCAGAAGGCAGCGTTCAGTTTTTTCTAGCCTCGCCCTTAACAGTTTGGCTAAATGTTTGGCCCAAGTTTCGGCTCCAGGAAATTAAAGTAAGCGAAAGCCGCAAATATCCCAATTACTAAAGACGCAGTAACAGCTATCCATACTCCAATTTGCGGCAGCAGCAGCAATGCCGCGCAACCAACTACTGACACAAGCGCTAACGGGTAAAAAGTTTTGCTCGCCCACATAATGCTTACTCCATCTAATGGCGGGATGGGCAGCATGTTGGTTATGGCGAAGAGCACGTTTACGAGCAGAAGCTTCTCAGCCAGTGGCTCTGGTAGGAAGCCCATCGTCTTAACAGCAATCGCAACTGCCAAATTGGCTAACGGCCCCATAAGGCATATTTTGCCAAGGTCAAAATGGCCCATCCTGTATCTGAAGTAGCCCAGCCTCAGTTTCTCAATAAAGTGCACAAACGTGCTGCTATAAGCGAGCAGTATAATTTTGCCGTTGCTCATAAACGCTAGAATAATTCCGGCTATCAAGCCATAAAGCACAGGCTTGAACTCAACTTTGTAGCCCATGTTCAACGCAAATATTCTGTGGGCTGATTCGTGCACAAACACGGCAACAGCAATAGCCGTAAAGCTGAGCAGCATGTTTTTAACGTAGGCAAACAATTGAAACTCGTCATTGCCGTCGTTGAAGCCGACAATGAACGTCAAAACCACTACGGAAATTGCGAGCCACAGCTGCTCTGCCCTGCCGAAGGCATAATACTTCCTTACCCTAGTGAGCCATTCGTAAAACGAGTAAATCCTCATATGCAATTTTTACGTTCACATCTTTTTAAATTCTTCTAATTCTCCGAGTTCGGATGGTTAGTCTTTCTGAGCCA
>CAYJSO010000103.1:0-3873 GCA_964372795.1 uncultured Methanosarcinales archaeon | reverse complement strand
GCGATGAAAGTTCCAATAGCATGGACGAGCATGTCGTATCTTAGCACTGCAGTAATTATCCACCAGTCGTAAAGGCGCGTGCCTTGGATTTCCAAATTGCCGCCCATGAAATGCAGAACGCCAAGAGCTGTTAAACCTACAAGAATGTGAGTTGAGAGATGCATTCTTTTGTGGTAGAGAACCGTAATAAAGATAAGGATGGAAATAATAACGGTGTAGTATAGGAATTCATAATTTTTCTTTAGTATCGCAATAACGGTAAAAAGCAGAAGGTAGGCGACTGTGAAGTAAAAGATTAACTTTAATTTAGTCGCCTCTTTCATTTAAGGAAGGTTATTCAATCAGTTTAAAAAGTTTGCTGATAGAAGAATATTTATAAAGCAAATTCTATTCTTGTTTTCATTCGGGGCCTCCGTCCCCATGCTTTTGATTAAAAAAGCAGAGGTATGGAAGGCTCTAGAAAATCAAATGCCGTCAAAATCATGGGGCCGTAGTCTAGCTTGGTACAGGCGATTGGGCTTGCAAGAAAGGACTCACCCTTGGGGGATTTTTCCGAAATGGGTGCAACCGGGGTTCAAAAAATGCTTGTAGGCAAATGAAAATCCTCGCGGCCCCATTTTATTAGTGAGACAAGATTAACAATAACATTTAAATAATACTAAACTTAAACAAACAAACGGAGTGGAATAATGCCGGAAACACACAATGTAAAGGATTTTAATCATCTGCTGGAAGAAGGGGCAGTTAAAGGTTTAAGCCCTAAGCAGATAAAAGCGCATCTTGGATTGTATGAAGGCTATGTGAAGAAGCTGAATGAAATCAGGCAGAAGCTGTCTGAGATGCATGCGCAGCTTGACAAGGATCCTGAAATACTTTCGAAGAATGCTAATTTTAGTTTTGGAAGTTTTAGCGAGCTGAAAAGAAGGGAAGTTGTTGCGTTTAACGGCAGCTACCTGCATCAAGCTTACTTTGAGAATCTGGAGCCTGTCAATCAACCGGATGATCAGATGAAAAGCGAGATAAAAAAAGCGTTTGGTTCGCTTGACAAGTGGAAGGCTGACTTGAAAGCTTCGGCTGCAAGCACGCCTGGGTGGGTTCTGGTTGCGTATGATAAGATAACCGGCAAGCTGAATAACTGGGTTGTGTATGAGCACAGTGTGAATGTTCCTGCAATTGCCCAGGAGGTTGTGCTGGCTTTAGACTGCTGGGAGCACGCGTATGCAATTGATTACGGAACGGATAAAGCGACTTATGTTAAGCTGTTCATTGAGAATATAAATTGGGAGGAAGTGAATAAAAGACTGAATGAGGTGCTGAAAGGGAGGAAGAGTCCGGCTGTGAGGAAGTTTTGAGTTTATTATTGCAAGTTCTTAGTATTTTAAAACAACATAGCGTCGCAAACAGACATAGTTTTACAAACTTTATGTGCTCCGCAGCCGATGAAATTAAGATAAGTTTATAAATCTAAAAACAAAATAAGCTGATATGCCAGGATGTTCAGGCTGCCAGAGCAGTGTAAGTGAAATGGAAGAAATTAAATCAGACAAAGAAATAAAAAATGGAAAGGTAGTTACATTTACAGAAAATGCGGTTAATAAAGTAAAGGAGTTTATGAAGCTGGAGAACAAAGGAAGTTGGGGGTTAAGGGTCAGTGTTGTGCCAGGCGGGTGTGCTGGATTTCAATATGGATTGGATTTTGAGCAGAAAGCGAAGGAAGAGGATGCTGTTCTTGAGCAAAATGGGCTAAAGGTTTTTGTTGATCCTTTCAGCGCGCAGTTTTTGCATGGAACTAATGTTGATTATGTCGAAGGCTTGCAAGGCTCTGGTTTTAAGATAAATAATCCGAATGCCAAGAAGAGCTGCGGATGCGGGAGTTCTTTCGGGTGATTAATTACACAAGCACGAGTTCTTTTGTTTTTGAGAAATCTTTCACGTTTCTAGTTTTAATAGCGTAACCATTAAGTGCGGCAACAGCGCCTATAAGCACGTCTCTGAAATCAAGTGTTTGGCCGATCGTCTCAAGGGAAGCTTTTATCTCTCCTGCTCGTTTTACACTTTCGTGAGACAGATTTAAGATCAAAAGTCTCTGAGAAAGCTGCTCAACAGAGCGCAAATTTTTTGAAGAAGATTTATACGCACCGTAATAAAGCTCAAATAGATTAATAATTGTGGTCGAGAGAACATGGTTTCTCTCGTGATCATTAACCCATTTTACAGCATCCGGTTTACTTCTCAAGAAATCTATAAGAAAATCAGTATCTAAGCAGATGTGACTTTCCATTTTTTCCAGCCCCCTTTAATCTTTCTTTTAAGACGTTCTGCTTCTTTTTCGGACATCTTCCAGCTGCCTGCGAGGTCGCTTATTGGCTTACTGCGCAACGTACCAAGCGCCTCGTCCAAAGAAATTGGTTCGCCGCGCATTTTTTGCAGCTCGCCAGCTAATTGAGAAAGCCAACGATAATTTTCCTCACTTACTTTTATTGCTTTAGGTGGCATTTTACTACTAAGTAACTTAGTTACTTATAAAGTTTTCGGTTTTACAGTGGAGGAAACGTTAGATTTAAATAATTTGAAAAGGTATGCCTTGTAGTGGAAGAAAGTAAAAAGAAAGAAACGAAAAAACGAAATCCTTTCGATGATTATGTTGACGAATTAAACAAGTACGAAGAAGGGACTGAGCCGAGGAAAGTGGAATTAGAGGATTAGATTGATTTTATTTTAATATTTTATATTCAGCTTGGGCAGCAGATTGCATATGCTGTTGGTATTACTGATCCTGCACTACCAGCAGTGCATTGAAACATCCATTGGTTAGCTGTTATTGGCGGCCCTTGATTTCCAACACAACTACCACTAGATGCTGGACAGTTTCTTATTCGTGCTATGTCCACATCCTGTGAACAGCTTCCACCACCACCCATTATAGCATAACCAACAGGACAAGTAGCAACAACTGGTTGACCAGCATTGCCTGTATTAGTTTTAATCTGGCAATTCTGAGGACCAGTTCCTTGCGAAGTTTGCCATGTTCCAACTCCAGATGCGTCAGACGTCAACACTTTATCTGTAGCAGCTCCTGTTGTCAGCTGGAACCCGGTCATCTTGGCAGTTCCTGCAACATCTAATTTCTGGGAAGGCACAGTTGTGCCGATTCCGACATTGCCTGAAGCGCCTTCAATTCTCATCTTTTCAGAATAGGAAGCGCCTCCTGTTGTTGGCGGAGCTCTGTGAAAGCCAATGCTGTCGCCAAGATTACCCAATGAGATCATCCATGATGGCTGTCCTGTGCTCCATAGTCCTCCAGTGCTGTCTTTGAGATTATTCAATATCTGGAAATTATCAGTTCCAGCAGGCCTTATCAGCCCCATATCTTTTACATCTATCGGCCCCATCACAGCCAGTCTTGTATCAGGAGTTGAGGTTCCAATTCCGACACTGTCTGTAAATGTTGTCAATCTGACTATAGTGCCGTCATCCGTCCATCCTGAGCTGCCGCTGCCTGAAGATTGCCATGTTCCAACTCCACCAGCATCAGATGTTAAAACAAAGCCGGATTGTGCGCCAGTTGGCATTCTGAAGTTGTTTGTTTCTAAGTCTGTTGTTATTTTTAATGTTTTAGTTAGAATATTTCCACTTACACTTACATCACTTGGGAAATCATAAGCGCCAGAGCCGACACTTGCACCAAATGTACCTGGCTGTACTTGTTCGGCTTTGTGGGAGACGATGGCTGTGCCAGAAACTGCTAAGACGACTGTTAAAAGGACTAAGAGTAACAGAAAGAATGGCTTTTGTGCAATTGTTATTTTTAAATTTTTTATTTGCATTTTTAGTCCTTTCTGCAGACTAAAAACTGGATGTAAGGTGCGTTTG
>CAYJSO010000102.1:0-3943 GCA_964372795.1 uncultured Methanosarcinales archaeon | reverse complement strand
TGCTTCGTCTTCATCATCTGAAGATGAGCTGCTTGTAGTGCTGGAACTGCTTGATGTTCCTGAACTGGATGAACTACTGCTATAGCCGCTTGAACTGCTTGAAGATGAAGAATCATCTTCGTCGCGGGTCAATTCATCGCAGTTTGTTTCTTTGTTGTCAATCATGTATTCAAGGCAGTCAATGTCATCGTAAAGTTCCTGGACATCATCTTCGATGTCTTGGATATCATCTTCAACGTCATAGTCATCGACATCTTCATCGTCAAAGTCATCGTTATCAATATCATCAAAGTCATTATCAAGGTCGTCCCAGTCATCGTCAAGATTGTCTACGTCATCCTTGAGGTCATCGAGATCATCTTGGAGGTTATCAAGTTCATCTTCTGCATCCTCTTGATCATTTTCATCATCATCGTCATCAGTGTCACCTGCTGCAGCCACCACTGCCCCAGTTACTTCCTCAGCTTCAGTCTATTCTTCCAGCTCGTCATCAAGCTTCTTCTCGCGTAACGCTTTCGCTACATCTTTCAACACATCATGCGCATCCTTCAGCTTCTCTTTCGCTTCTTTTAAAGCAGCATGCGCTTCTCTTAATTTGGTATTTCTTGCTTCTCCTCTCAATTTGCTTGCTTCCTCAAACAAAGCAACAGCTTTCTCATGCGCTGCTCTTGCTTCATCTACAAGTGCATTGAAGCTGTCAACTTGTGCCTGCACGCTTGTTGTATCTATTCTTTTTTCAGCTGCCCTTTCAAACACTTTCTCAAACTTTGCAACAAGCTGTTCGCTCCTTACAACAGTACCCCCTATCCTGCTTGCCATCACAAAGCCTGCTCTATGCTTAACTTCAGCTTCAATCTCGCTCTTCCACAAAACAGCAGCTTCCTTTGCAAGAGCTTGCACATCTTCTTTGCTCGTCTCAGCAGTTACAGCATCAACATTCGCTAACAGTTCTTCCAACTTGGCAATCTTAGCATCAATCGCTTGAACAGCTGCACTAACCTCGGCTTCTGTCATATGCTCGCTTTCCTGTATCGTTGCTTTCAGCTTTTCAAGATGCTCAATCATCATATTTACTGCATCCGCTGTCATTCCTTTTGCTTTCAGCTTAATTTCAGTTCTAACTTCATTGCATTCCTCAGTTTCTTCACCTTCACAAGTTTTTACTCTTGTTTTCAATTCCAAGAATGCTTCTTTCTCATCCCTAAACTCTTCTCTTGCTTTCACGAAAGCTTCTCTTGCTTCCTCAAACTCTGCACGGGCAGCTTGTAGTCTTTCTTTTGCAACAGCTCTTGCCTTAAACTCATGCCTGAACTTGGCATAAGCCTTGTGCTTTCTTACTTCCTCAAGATCATCTTCACGAGCCTCGCTTCTGGCTCTCAGCTTTTCAATCAAATCAAGATCTTTAGCTTCTAACTTAGAAATTAATTCCAATCTTTCATTTAATATTGCCTCGCACCTGGCTGGATCATCTGCTTCCTTGCATTTTGCAATCATTGCTTCTATCCTTTCGCGCTGATGCTCTCTAATATCTTCAAACTTGCTTTCCATCCTTGTTTCTTGCTCAACGCGCTCATCGCTTCTACCGCTCCCGTCGCTTGTTCTTACTCTAGTCCTTTCTCTTATTTCAGTTTCAGCTCCATCAGAACTATCAACCTCTGTCTCGCTTTCTAAATCAACCTCACCCTCTACCATAACATCATCAGAATGGCTATCTGAACCGCCATTCCTGCCTTCCACAGCAAAAACTGCTAATGGAACTACACTAACCAAAAACAAACTTACAACCAAAAACGCTAATAGTTTTTTCATTTTATTTCACCTCGTTATCTGTATGCTCCTCTTGTAAGCATATCAAGATGCTCTTTAGTGAATGTATCATGTGTATCTAAAGGCACATAACCTCCACCAAAACCCACTAATTTTCCTGTCCATAAAACTGTTACCGCAACACCCAATCCAACTACTAAATTTGTAGCGGCTCTCAGGGGAAAGCATACCACAGCACTATATAAAGATTCTCCTGGTTCCATAAATCTAAAAAATGGATACCAATCATCTCGCCTACTTCGTTCAGCTGCTTCAGCTCCAACTTCTCTCGGCACTTCTGTTGCAACCCGAGCCACACTACTAGGAGCAGTTGCTGCACCACCATTTCCATCCACAACCAACCCACTTATATCTTCATCCATAATGATATCACCTTCAACATTTAATTCCATTTTATCACCTCTCTTTTTAATTAAGCAGATGGCAGCGGAGGGAGTCCAACCGCCATAAGCTATCGCATTTTAATCAGTTATAACACCATAATAAAGCATTTTATTTATATACACTCTTGCTAAAATTAAAAAATAAAGCTTTATTTGAGCCTCTTTTACTTTAAAAATCGCAAAATCAGCTCTTAAAACTTTACAAAAAGAAAAAACAAACCAAACTCTGATAAAAACATACAAAAAGTATAAATACTCCTGCTGAGCTTATTCTATTTTATGATTAAAAAAAATTTAGTTTTACTTTTACTGACATTTATTATCCTAATTACTTTAATTCCTTTATCTCTAGCAACAGCCATTTCAGGCACAGTTTACGGCTTCTCATTAGAAAAAGTTCCAAACGCTTTGGTCACAATTGACACAGTTCCAAAACAGCAGCTAATAGCAGAGAACTCAACCTACTCATTCAATGTGCCGGCGGGCAAATACACAATAACCGCACAGCAGATAGAAAGAGGCAAGATAACAGCAACAGCAGAAGAAAACATAACTGTACCGCCGCAAGGCAGCTTTAGATTGGATTTAATTTTATTCCCTTATTTCGCCGAAGAAGAAGAGCTTATTGAAACTGAAATCCCCGTTGAAGATATAGTAGAAAAAGAGCCGATTTCAATTCTAGTTTACATTATAGGGCTTATTTTGCTGATTGTAATTGCTTCAGTAGTATTCTTATTTTCAAGAATTAAAAAAATAAAGAAAGAGGCTAAAGAAGTTATAACACAAGAAGCAGAAAAAATAAAAGAAGCGACAGAAGAAGCAACAAAAAAAATAGAAAGGGAAATAACAAAAAAAGAAACTAAACATGAACTGCCAAAAGACCTGCAGGAATTAGTCAACTTCATTAAGTCGCAAGACAGCAGAACGACTCAAAAAGACATACGAAAAGAATTCCCAATGAGCGAAGCTAAGATTTCCCTGATGATAGCTGACTTGGAGCAGCGCGGCATCGTGCAAAAGATAAAGAAAGGGCGGGGGAATATAATTATTTTGAAGAAATGAATTTGAAGCACCCTAACTATATGAGGAAATCAGTCTAACATACAAGACTTTAACCCAACCCAACTTTGGTACAACGCCAGAAACTTTTCCAAGTACTTGTTCTTCTTTTACATTCTCTTCCCAAGAAAAGCTTTCTGAATTAGTATCCGCCTTTGTCTTAACATAATTTATTCCATTTTCCTCATATTTCCTAACAACTCTACTAACAAATGGATCTGGACGATGGCCTTTGAATACAATAACATCTCCAACCTGTAATTCATCAAAATCAACGCCTTTAACCAGTAATATATCTCCGACATTAAATCCATTTGATTGCTGAAATGTTTGAAACTGTTCTTTTGTGATATTATATTTCAAGTACGCCTCTTCTTGGGATTTCCACCACCGATCAAAACTCCCTTCGTGAGACATGCTGCCAGAAACCATAGCCACAACTGGATGAGATGTATTCCACAAAGAACCCAACAATGGAAATATTACAAAATTAGCTATCAAAAAGAAGAACATAAGAATTACTACAACAATACCAATAATCATTCCAGCATTACCTAATTTCTTATAACCTTCTTTCTTGGCTTTGTATCCAAAATAAATTGCCAAAGGCCCAAAGACAATTGGAAGTATTATTATTCCAATGATTCCAAAAACGATGCTTAATACGCCTTTTG
>CAYJSO010000101.1:0-3959 GCA_964372795.1 uncultured Methanosarcinales archaeon | reverse complement strand
TCGTCCCTCACCGTCGGACCCGTTCTCGTCAGACGCCTTCGCCACAGGTGGTCCTCTGGGGATTATAACACTGTAAACACTCGTTTACAGCCCAGTGAGCTGTATGCGAGCGTGTTTTACCGCTCCCCCCAGAATACCTCTGACGCCTCCCGGTCCCAAGCTCTGCAGTATTCCAGGCACGCTGTCCCGTTAAGCGGAACAATTTCACCTAGAACTTACAGAGCCGGCTACGAACGCTTAAGGCCCAATAATCGTGAGTGCTACTTGGGGCGCGGGGGTTACCGCGGCGGCTGGCACCCGTCTTACCCACCCCTTATTCGCCAAGCTATCTACACTTGGCAAAAGCCCATGCAAAGCATGAGCACTTTGAGTGGCCTTATCACGCTTGCGCATAGTGTAAAGGTTTCGCGCCTGCTGCACCCCGTAGGGCTAGGGTCAGTGTCTCAGTACCCTTCTGGGGGCTCCCTCTTCCAAGGCCCCTACCGATCTTAGGTTTGGTGAGCCGTTACCCCACCAACAGCCTAATCGGCCGCCAACTCATCCTAAGGCATTGCTTTTCGGCTAAAAAACATTCCAGTAGCAATAGCCTATCCGGTTTTATCTACAGTTTCCCGTAGTTATCCCAGACCTTAGGGCAGATTATTGACGTGTTACTCAGCAGTTCGCCTGTGCTCTTGCGAGCCCTCTGACTTGCATGGCTTAATCCCACTCAAATAGCGGCACTCTCCCGCAGGATCAACGGGAATTTGCAATTTGGTCGCACGCTGATTATTCTTGGCTCTCAATGCTTCCCTCATGCTCAACAGAGATTCCATTGAGCACTCATCTGTTTTATCTCTCCAAACCGCCTCCTGGCGACTTGTCGTCGAGAATTATATGATAGAGTTTTCGTGGAGAAGGAGGTTATATTTAAACGTTTCTCTATTGATAAGCTTAAAATTATTTCATCCTTCTTTTTCTTTTCTCTCTTCTAATCCTTTTTCTCTGCCATTTCCATCTCATCTGTCCTTTCTTCTTCCATCTTCTGCTGCTTCTTTTCATAATTTTATTAAGATATTTTGATTGTTTTAAAAGCTTTTCCTATTCTGTTTTGTTTTTGTTTAAGTTATTTTAAATTTTTTATTATTAAATTTATTTTAACTTTAAATTAAGCGTCGCAAAATCACATTATTCTAAAAGAATTCTATCCGCTCCGCAGCCTCTGCTTAAAAATTAACAAAATGTCGTCGACAAACTTACTGTACAATCATCAGATTCATCAAATCACCTGCGCAGTACACACCAACAACTTCCCCTTGTATTTTTTTATTGTGCAAAAACCTCTCAACTCTTTTCAACTGTACTTTCAAATTGTTTAACGCTCTCCAGCAGCTTCCGCTCTTCACTTCAACAAACATTCTCTTTCTTTCATTTCCAATCTCATATTCAATTAAAATATCTGGTTTTGCGATTTGCCTTTTTCTTTTTATCAAAGGAAATTCTGTTTTCATGCTGATTACGTTTTCTGCATTAATTCCAACCAGCTCAGGATTCTTTAGAATTAGCTGCTTGATTTCTTCATGCTTTCTCTTGCTACCCCTTTGGTAACTCATCATCTAGTATACTAGAATGTTACATTAGTATATAAAATTTGTTTATCACAGTTGCGTAAAGAATATGCCCCAGCCGGGATTTTCATCGCTATTTGCGGATTTGAACCCAGGTCGTCGCCTCTCTGCGTCAGCAGAGAAAGACCTCGCAATCTGCCGTCTCGAAAGGGCGACATGATTGGCCGGACTACACCACTGGGGCACAAGCGTTAAGTTTTGTTAGCTGTATAAAAAGATTTCTAAAGATAATGGGCCCGGGCGGATTTGAACCGCCGACCACCTGCTGACCTAAGCATTGTCTGGAACACTGCCATATAAGACAGGCGCTCCACCAGGCTAAGCTACGGGCCCATATGCGCCTGCCGGGACTTTCGTCTTTTATAATATCGAACCCGGGTCTCAACCTTTTTACACGCTTGTAAAGCCAGCGAATTTGCTTGGCAAATTTCAGCGCGTGGCAAGGTCGTATTCTACCACTAAACCACAGGCGCATATGTGTTATTAGTTAAGCTGTTTCTTTTTAAATTTATCTTAATTAGAATAATCACTTATACAACTCTAACAAAACCCACAGCGCCAGCAGAACCCAAATTATTATACTTAGTAAATTCCTTCTTATCACATCTTTGCTCTTCAGCTCTTTCTCTAAAACCTTGATCATTTGGTTTGCAATTGGCGCAAAACCAAGCACCATCAATAAACTCAACAATAAAAACACTGCAAATATTTGTACAATTGTAAGCTCCTGCAGCAGATAATAAAGCACAACAGCAGAAAGAATTAATGAAATAATAATTGTTGTGTTTTTACTTCCATAAAGTTTTTTAGCGATTTTAATTCTTGCTCCTGGGTTTATTGCAGTAACTATTATTTTAAAAAATACAAGAACAGCGAGAATTAAAGCCATTGTTTCTGTTGCCGTCATACTGAAAATGATTTTGTTTTAGTATTTAAATATAATGGGCCCAGCCAGGTTCGAACTGGCGACCTTCTCCGTTCTTAGTTTCCTTGTAAGGGAGATGTCATAACCACTAGACCATGAGCCCTTAATAGCTGAAAATTAAATCTGCGTTATATAAATCTTATCAAATTTACGGCGTAGAAATCTCCCACAGCCAGTTGAAATAACGCAAATAAGCATCTGCAATATTCTTGCTGACTATCTCCACCCCTAATAAATCATCAAAAGAAATGATCGCAACTCTATCGCCATAAACATAAGTTGTGACTGGCAAAAAGCCAAATGAATATGGAATAAACCTTCTTTCCTGTAATGGAAATGCTGATTTTCCTTTAGCTTGTGCATAATACAAAGTTTTCAATTTTATATTGTATTTTGCCCTCATCGCATTGTATTTGCCAATGTAAAACTTAAAAATATCTCTCATAATTCCAGTAACTCCAATTCCATACAATGTTCCATTCGGCTTCAACACCTCTAAAGTATTCTCATAAATTGTAACTAATCCTTGCTTGCCTTTGTAGTGGTGCACTTCCTGTCTTGTTTTTGGTAATTTATATTCTGCTTTTAATTCTATAATCGTTTTCCTTAACTGCTTTACTTCTTCTTCTTTTTTATCCACAATTTGCTTTAACACTTCTGGAGAAGCAGCTTCAAAATACTTTTTCTCTGCTTTTAGCACAGAACTGACTAAGCCTTTTTCAGCTAACCTCTTTAATGCGTCGTAAATATTAACTCTATGCACATCTACTTTAGCTGCCAATTCGCTTATAGAAGCCGAGCCTATTGAAATTAGTGCTTTGTAAACTTTAGCTTCATTCCTGCTTAACCCGGCTAACTCCAGTTCCTGCTCGCTTGCCATAAGCTTATTTTATCTTGCTTGTTTATAAGTATTGTTGTATTGTACCATACTACATAATATTAAATACTAAGTATAGTTTTAACCACAAAGAAGTTGAAACAATATGAAGGTGAAATAAAATGACGGGACCAACACCAGAAATGCTAATGTTAATGAAGAGAAAAGCCGCTATAGATCCAACTCTATTTGAACGGTATGTTGAAAAAGAAGTTTTCGCTAAAACTACAGCAGGTGAAGGCGTATTTAGCGCAATATTAGCTGAAAATGGATTGGATTTTGTAAGATTTACTGGTGTGCAGTATTATTGTCGTGTGCGATGTAGTTGTCCCGAGGGTTTACTTGAGGTTCTTGAAAACAAAGATGATTCCAGATTCCACTCTACCCGCTTAGATCAATTAACAGTTAACAAAAGATACGGAATAGAATTTATTGTAGGTGTGGATGAAGTAGTAAAACAAAATGACAAAAACTAGAGAAAGCACACTGCGGAACTACTTTTTTGCAATAGATTGGAATGAAATAGTTAACAGATTGAAACCTGCAGAAG
>CAYJSO010000100.1:0-4001 GCA_964372795.1 uncultured Methanosarcinales archaeon | reverse complement strand
TCCCTCCAACCTTTTTAAGAAACTCTTCAAATATGTGCGGATGCTCAATTCCGAGCTTCCAATACACATCATAAAGCTGTTCAGTTGCCTCTTTCTTGCTCATCCTCAGTCCGGTAGCAATCATCGCATCAACAGCAGCGCTAACACACGCTTTTTTCATCCGCATGAAATCAATCAGCGTGTTGTCCAAGTCGAAGAATATTGCTTTGATCATTTAGGGGTTTGTGAAGTTATATTTTATAAAACTTGCTATCAACTGCGGAGCGCATAGGGTTGATTTAACAACAATACTATTATGCGACGCGAAATTAAAAATTTAATTTAAAAATATACCGTTCAAAAATTAAGACACATAAGAAAAATTAAAATAACTTAAAATTTACAATTTATTTAGCCGAAGCAGCCTGCCTCTCCAAATCCCTCTTCTTAGTAATTGCAGTTGACCTTGCGCTTCCGGCATACGCAGCCATTATTTCATCAGCCAGCGCCTGCGCATACGGAACTTTTGTCTTAAACGATCTAGCATAAGCACCTTGCACAATCGCTCTTAAAGCCATATCAACTCTCCTTTGCGGCGCAACTTCAACTGCCTTTGGGTAGCGAGCCCCTCCATACTCAATCGTTACAATCTCCTCGCGAGCGCAGGCATTTTCCAGCCCTAAAACAAAAACTTCAACTGGGTTCTTCTTCATCTTGCCCTCAATCATCTCAAAAGCAGCTTCAACAAAAGAGTAAGCCTGCTCTTTCTTGCCAGTGCAATGCCCCGAGCTTCTCCAGTGCTTTTTTCCTTTATGCCCCGGCACCATTACTTTGTTTATCAGCCTTTCAACAATAAAAACTTTTGACTTGTGGAATTTCTGCCCTGCATAGCGAGCACCTGTTTTAGGCACAATCTTTGGCTGCAGCGTTATATACTCAGCTATTCCAGGATCACTAATTTTTATCCCTTCAGTATCCCATTTATTAAAAGCTTTTATCATCATCTTCTTGCCTTCTCAATCTTTCCCTTCAGCAAAGCATCCAGGCTTTGATCATTAACTTTAATAACCTTCCACCTTATCCCGGACAAATCTCCCATTGAGCCTCCTTTTCTGCCGCCAATGCCCTCAATCATAACTTCATCATGCTCATCAATTAATTTAATTGCCCCCGCTTTAGGCGCAAACGCAGAAACCTGCTTTCCGTTCTTCACAAGCTGCACCCTAACGCATTTTCTCATAGCGCTATTTGGCTGCTTCGCCTCAAGCTCAAACTTCTCCAAAACAATCCCTTTTGCCTGCGAAGCCCCTTCTAATGGATCAGACAATAATTTGCGCTTATAGTGCCCTATCTTTCTAAATCTTTTTCTCTTAAGCTTCAGCCTTTTCCCGACATTTAATCCGTTTGATTTCTTTCCCATTTTATTTTTAATTTATTTTTTTATAATTTGTTTTAACTTATTTTTCTTTTTAAATTTTTATCATATTTTTACTCTACCCTAACATCCTCAATATCAAAGTATCTTTTCGCCACATCCCTAACCATATTTAAATTTTTCGCATTTCTTCCGATTAAAATTGCCCTTTTAGCCCTGTCTGCGCTTTTTAGTACTACCACCCCATCGCGCTTTTCAATGCTGTCTGCTTTTATTGGATATATTGTATTTTTAACAAATTCCACTAAATTTGGGGTGTACTCAATGACCCTTATTTTCTTATTCAGCTTCCTCTGCAGCTCTTTTACATTCTCTCCTTTCTTCCCAACTGCTCTTCCGATCTGCCCCGGCTCAACAACAAAATACATCACATCCTCAATCTCAAAACAATCCTTCAAAATCGCTCCAGTTGCCTGTGAAAAAATTCTCATGCTTCCCAGAATTTCTTTATTGTAAACAATCTTCATCTTACCTTTATACCAATGACAGAAATCGAAAACGGCTTTCTGCACAATGTTCCAAGCTCCTCATTGTTTATTCCAAGCTCAACAACTGCAACGCTGTCAATTTTGCTGTAATGCTTTATATCCCCTCTAACCCTTTCGTTTGTATTTGCAGCCAAAAATATTTTCTTTATTTTTCCCTGCCTTAGCAGTTTCATAGTCCTTTCAGTGCCAATAATTGCATTCCCATCCTTCAGCACTCCCCTGATCTCATCCAGTATATCTGCCATTTTTTTTATTATAGCTGATTTATTTTTTACTTTATTTATTTTTATTAAATTTTTTAAGGTTTTTATTTTTTATCTTAATCACTTCAGCTTCGTAACCAATCCAGGCAAACCAGTTCCAAGCGGAATCGGCTGGTTTATCATAACGTTTTCAACCACGCTGTTCAGCCTGTCAACTTCTCCGACAAGCGCAGCATTAATTAAGTGTTTTATTGGCGTCTCGAAGCTCGCGCGAGCAAGAACGCTTGTCTTCTCTCTTACAACTCCATATCTTGTTATTCCCCTTATCTTGCCGGACACGCACATTACATCTGCTACTAGCATGACGTGCCTTATGTCAATATTTAAGCCTTGTGCTTCTATAACTTTATACACCTCGTCTATAATAGCCTGACGCGCAGCTTCAATTCCAAGCACATTCCTTATTTCATGAATGTCATTTGTTGTCGTTCTAGTGCCATCTACTTCTTTCATCTTCAGCACAGCTCTTAAATTGCTTCCAGCAGTCAATACAATATACTCATCCCCCCTCTTTACCGGCAGAACCTGGGAAATCCCTTTTACACCTTTTATTTTAATCGCTCTGATTTTTTCCTTTACTTTATACGCCTGGCTTATATCCTCTTCTTTGCTCTTAACAGAAATCTCAATTCTGTCATCTTCGCCCTTCATGTTTATATTCTTAACCTTTCCCCTTATAAGCGAGCTTATATCAGAAACCTTCAGCTTGAGCTCATTAAGCTTCCTCATATTCATCTTCAAAATTATTTTCTGCTCAAGAATATCAATTTCAAACTCGCTCACAACATCATTTACCTTTGTCTCGCGTATCTCAAGTGCCATCTCTTTTATTCTATCAGCTTGGTTGTACGGCTGCTTAAAGAAGATTTCCATCATTGGTGTTTTAATATGCTTGCGCGCATCAAATATCTCAATTATCCTGGGCAGACCAACTGTAACATTCATCTCAGAAACCCCGGCAAAGTGGAACGTGTTTAACGTCATCTGCGTGCCAGGTTCGCCAATGCTCTCTGCCCCCACCAATCCGACTGCCTCGCCGGCATTTACTTGCGCGTTCCTGTATCTTTCATGAACAGCTTCAAATATTCTCTCTAACCTGTCCTCTGACACGCGCTCAGGGATGCTTTCTTTCAGTTCTTCAAGTATCTTTGCAGGCAGTAAAGCCTGATATTTCCTCAGCAAAGCAGCTTTATCCGCCATATTATTTAGCCTCCTCAACTATTCTCTTTACATCAATTGTTCCATTTTCGCTTCTTGAAACATCTACTCCATCTTCTCCATAATTAAATTGTATTATGCGTTTGCTCACGTCTCTTACAGTATTATCATACTCAACTTTTAAGTCCTGCATTGCATTGCTTAATCTTCTGTACAAATAGCCTGATTTTGGCGTTCTAAGTGCAGTGTCCATCAAGCTGTCTCTTCCCGTCATGCTTCCAAAATAAAATTCTGCAGGGTTCATTCCTTTTTTGAATGAAGTCGCAATAAAGCCGCGTGCTTCAGGGCTTAAATCACCTGTCTTGAAGTAAGACAGCGTTCTTCCCTTGTATCCCTTTTCGATTCTTTTGCCTCTGAGGGCTTGCTGTCCGACAACAGCGCTCATCTGCGCAATGTTTAGCATATTTCCTCTTGCTCCGCTTCTCGCCATAATAACAGTTGCCGTTTCCCCGCTGTTTGCCATTGCTACTGCTCCGCATTGGTTTCTTGCCTTGTTCAGCGTTTCCAATATCCGCAATTCAAGCGTCTCCGCAACGCTTCTTCCAGGGAAAGCTTCCAGCTCTCCTCTTTCATACATCTGGATTAAATTATCAACCTCATGATCAGCATTGCCCAAAA
>CAYJSO010000099.1:0-4023 GCA_964372795.1 uncultured Methanosarcinales archaeon | reverse complement strand
GAGATCTACACTTCTACATACACACTCTTTCCCTCACGACGCTCTTCCGATCTATTTCTCCTTCCCCTTCTCTAAAGTCCCTCTCAGTTGCTTAACCTCATTCCTCTCGCTTTCAACATCAACTTCCAGATACTTGTCCAATTCTAATCTCATTTGCTCTCTCTGCCTTATTAACTCTACAGCTAAACTTTTTTTGCCTACCAAACCCGCCTGCTGCTTCTCCAAATTTGCGCTCTCAGCCTGCAGCACAGCAAGCTGCATTTCAACTTTAACAGATTCATCCATTTCTTTTTTGACAAGCAGCAACTCAGCCTCTCTCTCCTTAATCGTTTCCTTATACTTTACAATATTCTGCTGGTAAAACTCAATTTTCTTCATTTCTTCGTCATGAACTTTCTCTTTATGCTCTTTTGTAACCCTTTGCTTGCACGTCGGACACTCAGCCAAATGCAGTATGCTTGTCTTCAGCTCATCGGATTGCTTTTTCTTGACTTCATACTCGCCCAAAACACTCTTCAGCTTCTGCAAAATCTCTTCTATCGCTTCTCTGTTTTTAGCAATATCTTCCTTCCTGCCTAACTTTGCTTCAATCTCATACATCTGCATTTTTTTCTTATCTATTTCAGCTGCATAGTCAACAGCAATCTCCTTTTCCAATTCTTTAATTCTTTCAATTAAATTAGAATACTTCTGCTCTAAAATAGTTTTCTGCGTCGTCACCATTTGCAGCTGCTTCTCTCTTTTATCAATCTCAGCCTGCAATAAACCAATATCAATTTCAACCTTCACTTCCTCAACAATAGCTTTTAATTTTTTGATTTTTATTTCATTATTTTCAATCGTTTGCTTCTTAAAGCCCTCCTGCGCTTCAATCAACGCCAGCTTCTTTCTGTTCTCCAGAAATAAATCATACTCTTCCTCAATCACCTTCATCTTTTTTCTTTTTATTTCAATTTCTTCAGTTATTTTCTTCAGCAGAACATTAATCTCATTAATCTCCCCATCCAATTCCTTTAGTTTAACATTCTTCTCCTCAGCTTCTTTTTTCAGCTCCTCCAGGCCTTTTATCTCAGCTTCCATCACTTCCTGCCTTTTCCTCAGCTCTCTTACAACAATCAAACAATTCTCTCTTATCCTTTTGTACTTATCTACTCCAAATATCTTGCGCAGAGTATCCAGCCTTGATTCCTGCTCATCAACTAAAATTGCCTTCATCTCTTCCTGCGGGCAATAAACCGTATAGCGGTAAATCAGATTCTTTTTCTTTGTAACAAGCTCTTCAGGATAGCCCAGCATATTGATTACTTCTGCCTTTATCTCAACAGGCATTGCTTCCTTTCTAATCCCATTTACTGCTATGTATCCGGCAGTCTGCGCAATTGCATTCCTGCTTTTCTTCAGTCCCCTTCTTATAGAAATTTCCTTTCCATCCAGCTCAAATACCAGCTCAACGTGCCCCTCATTTGCCCCTTTCCTTAGCAAAGCATTTCCGCTGACTCTTTCAACATCAGCTCCAAACAGCGCAAACTCAATCGCTAGCAGAATAGAACTCTTCCCAGAGCCAATATCCCCGCTTAACAGTACGCTTCCGGCTGGAAAATTAACTTCTTCTGACAAATAGCTCCTGATATTGTGCAGTTTTATTTTTTTTATTAGCATTCCAACTACCTTTTTTAAGTCTACCACCATCTTTGCCATCTTTAGAACGCGCTTGTTTTTATAGTTATCGAATATTTCTTTTAAGATCTTCCTGTGATCATGCCCCTTACATATTCTGCAATCGCCAGCGAAGCAGTTAATCCCGGCGAATCAATGCCTATCAAGTTTATCATATTCCTATATTTTTTATCCCTTTCAATTACCCAGTCACTGTGATTTTCTAACACGGCCATTATTCCAGCTTGATGCAGCTGTACGTCGTCTGCTCTTAAATTAGGAAAAAAAGATTTTACCCTTAGATAAAAATATTTTGGTTCTTTTAAATTTGAACTATAATCCTCTTTTCCCAAGCCCACAGTTTTAGCTGGCCCAATGGTTACTATGTTCCCTATGCTACCATTCGCATCTAATGTCGGAGTTAAATGTATCCCCACTGTTTTTGTAACAACGCCTTCTTTTAGCAATCTTTGAAATTCTGAAAAAGAAATTCTCGCTCTTTCTCCTGTTGCATTATAGTATCCATAAGGCGCAGGATATACATTCATACAATTCATTTCTATATCCTCTCTTTTGTCTTTATAGAACTTTGCAGCTTCTCCTCTTACGGGAACTATTCTATATGGGCTTTCTGGATTAACCATCCTGGCTATTTCGTCTGAATACAAGCCTGCAGAGTTAATCAAAATTTTAGTTTTGAACTTTTCTATTTCTCCGTCGTTATCTACTGTAACTTTAAAGTATCTGCTTTTAGGTTCTATGTTTACTACTTTATTGTTTGTTAAAAATGCAACTCCATTTTGCATAGCCAGCTGATAAAGCTTCATAACCAAGCCGGTTGCATCAATAACCCCAGATGTTGGAACATAGAGCGCAGCCTTGCCAGACACATTTGGCTCCATCAATTGCGCATCCTCAATAGAAATTTTTCTTACACCTGGAACTTTGTGTTCTTCAGCTATTCTAATAACATCTTCTAAATATTCTTCCTCTAATTCATCAGTTGCAATTAGAAGCTTGCCTACTTTTTTATGCGGAACATTATTTTGCTCGCAAAAGGAATACATTAATTCATTCCCTTCAACACAAAGTATTGCCTTCAAAGGCATTGTTCTTTTATCGTAATAAACTCCTGCATGAATCACCCCGGAGTTTCTTGATGACTGGTTTTCTCCCCTAATGCTTTTATTTCTCTCTACTAAAACAACTTCATCAAGCGTTGCTAATTCATTTGCGATTGCGCAACCGACCGCCCCGCCGCCAATTATTGTAATAGGAACTATTTCAGTCATTTTTAGGTGGCATGTAGCTTTCTCTAAAGAGTTTAAAACCACAATTGGCTCTGCAATCCCAGGCATGTTCAATATCTCTGGCAATAGATTCTATACACGTATAACCTAATTCTTGTGCTTCTCTACTCTTGTCTTTTAGTTTTTGTAGTTTTGGCGCCGGGTGCAATGCTGCATTATGTCTGGTTGTAGGCATGTAGAACCCCAGCCTTATAGCAAAGTATCTTGGATTAAAAATTTCCCTTATTTTTGCTAAATCAATCTCATTATCTTCCATCATAGCAAAATGTAGATTCACTTTTCTTTTATATCTAGTTTCATTTACCCACCACTCCCCAAATTCTTTTATTTGTTGGAATGACATTAAATTGCGATAATTTATCATGTTTTTCCTTTTATTTTCATCAGTTGTATGGAGAGACACCATCATTTGAAATGAATTATTGTATTCCCTGACAAATGCCGCCATTTCGCTTAATATTTTGTGTGTGGTTGGTCTGTCTGGCATAATTGAAGCCGCCTGGAAACTTGGATTATATGCTCTTGCTATTTCTTCTAATGCCTCTGACATATACGGGTTTAGAAGGGGTTCTCCGGCACGACATAGCGAGACTTTAACTGGTTTTTTGGGATCTAGCCACGGAATTCCTGTAGGATTTTCTATTACTGCTCTGACTTGTTGGAGCTGCTCGTCTGGATCTGCGTTGCGTTTGAATCCAGATTCTCCAACAAGGCAAAAATCACACTTCGCTGGACAGCCGATTTGGGTTGTAATTGCTACAATTGTTTTATGGTAAGGTTCGCCAGAATAAGTTGCTGTTTCCATTAGTAGGTTATCATGAGTTCTATGTATGTCTATGTGAATCGCCGGATAATATCTGATTTGTGTTTCAAGTCTTTCTATCATTTTTTCTCAGTATTTTTCTCAATATTAGTTTGTATGGCTATATTTTGATCCGAATGTTAGCCATTCATCTTTCTTTAGTTATACAATATAGGTTGTATGTTCCATAGTTTTCTCCATTTTTATGAAAAGTACCCATATGTCACCGCAGATGCTAGAACTATAGACAATCCT
>CAYJSO010000098.1:2674-4040 GCA_964372795.1 uncultured Methanosarcinales archaeon | reverse complement strand
TTTAGTTAATTACTTTATTTTTTATTTTTGTTGTTTTTACTTTAATTTTTAATTGTTATTTTTGTTTTTATTATCTTCTTTGATTTTATTTTAGTTATTTGTTTTTTCTTTTTTAGTTATTTTGAACTTTAATTTTTACTTATCATTTTACTATAGGCGCCGGCACTTGCTTCGACAGCTCATTCAGCTGGGCAATAAATGTTATCCTGTCAGCATCACTTGCAAAACTTTGCTTGCTAACAACATGAAACTCAATTTCTTTGGCATCCTTCAACCTTATCCAATCTGGCTTCCAATTGCTAACATATCCTCCGAGCAAGCCTTTCTCCTCATCAGTTAAATAAACTTCAAGCTGGTATGGGAAATCCGCTAAGCCTAATAACTCAATCTTCTGCACAGCTATATCAGCTTCGCTCGGATAGCCTCCCCATGTCTCATGCACTAACGTATTATTTCTAACATATCTTATCGAAATGAATGCTTTTTCTCCCGGATCAAGTGCTCTTGCTCCTCCAATTGTATTCTCTCCAAGCACAACATGCTTGACAACCTTATACTTGCTAATTTCTTTTATAGGCGTCAAATAAGCATTAACTTCTTTCCCGGAACTTGTTGTCACAAACTGCTGCGCATCTTTATAACCGGATTTCTCAGTTTTCAAAACGCCATTCACGCAGTACGGGAACTGCGCCTCAAGCCTTGCAGCTGCCCCTCCTGACTGATATCTCGTTTGCCCAATATCGCAAGTATACTTCAAGCAGGTAAATGAAACATTCACCTTGTCAATTGGCTCATGCGTCTCGCCCAATAATGGATCAGACACATTGTCGAAAGTGCTTACCCTCATGAAATAATTCCCATACCTATTGCCGCAATAACTCTCCTCGCTGGCATCAATCGGCTCAAAAAATGGCTGCTCAACTGTCAATTGCTCCCTATTCCCGCGGTTATTCTTCACCTGCGCCATAAAACCAAACTGCAGCCCGTAATCATTTTCATAATCTTCCGCTCTCACAATAACAGGAAACTGCATGTCATAAACAAACTTCCACTGCTGCCAGCAGACAAAGCTCGCTAGCTCCTGCCCTTTTAACTCACTGCTTCTTAAGAGCTGCCCGGAGCTTGGTCTGACTGCCATCCTGAACGGAATATGCTCGTCAAAAGTAAGTCCAACTCGGATATCATTATACTCCAATTCAGTCGCTCTCCAGATGTAATGGTTCTGCTCATACTTTTCATCTCTGCCAAAATCTTCATAATCAGTAAAATCTACTCTAAGCCTTGGAATGTTAAACCTCAGCAGCTTCTTCACTTTATCTTCAATCTGCGCCTTCACCCAAACTTTCTGACCGCAGCTCAACTCAGC
>CAYJSO010000098.1:0-2664 GCA_964372795.1 uncultured Methanosarcinales archaeon | reverse complement strand
CAGCTCCAGCTAACGGAATATCCGGATCAAGCGCAAGCAAATCAACTGCAGTTTTTTCAATTTTCATTTCCTTTGCTTCAGCTTCCATTATTGCCTTTGCAACTTCATAAGCATGCTTCAGCTTGACATTCACATCAATCTTAAACTTGTCAATCTCCGTTATTTTTCTGCCGTCCTTGCTCATTATATCTATTGGATAATTTATATCAAAAGAAACAAGCTGCTCCGTTATCTTTGCTTCCGTATTCACAGCACCTTTCTCAACAATATCATACTGCTTTTGAAAAGCTTCAAGATTATTCAAGCACACTTTTAAATTCTCATTCATGTATCTGCTTAGCTGAGCTTCCATCAATTGTAAGCTTGGAATTCTGTTTTCATTTCCATACTGCCAGAACGGAACCTTAAATCCCAGATCAACATGCGCAAGCGGATTCTTTTCTATTAAAGGCGGCAGCCAAATATAGCCTCCCTGCGTGCCTAAAATAGCCAAGCCGTCGTTTGCTATCTGCTCGCCGCAAGTTTCTATAAACCTTTCAACAGCGCTTGTCTCAGTTGGTATAATGCCTTTTGGCAGGAAAACAGTAAGCTGCTCCCTGAATATAATAACAAGAATAACCGCAAGCAATAGGATAATCCCGAGAATTATAAATACCGTAACCTGACCTCTTTTTTTAACTTCCATAGTACTCACACTAACCGAGAAAAAAGTGCTGTTTGTTTATAAATTTAATGTTATGGAGTGTGCCTAAAATAACTAATAGTGGGTGTATTTTAATCTAAGCTAAACTTTTCTACGCAACCAATCGTATTCTTCCCTGCTTATCTTAATCTGTTTTAGTATCTCCAGAATAAGCCCCTTTCCCAACTCTTCGTCTCCATGAACAGGAACTACTGTCTTTCTTCCATCACTATGAATATAACGCACGTGACTTCCTACCCGATGAACTCTCTCAAACCCTAGTCTCTCAACAAGCTTGCACATCCTTCTGCCAGAAATCGGAACAAGTTTTGTCATCTATACCTGTACCCTTTGTACCCCGACAAACTTTAGAGGTTTTATCTCTTCTTTTTCCGCCTCAAGGCAAACTTGTATTGCTTCCTTAACTCTCTCAAGCACCTCGGAAATTGTTTTGCCTTGTGTAGCACAGCCTTGTATATCAGGCACCTTAGCCACAAAAATGCCGTCTTCATCCTGCTCAATTAACACTGTGAAATCCAGCACTCTCCTCCTTCTTACTAAACCAAATCCAAACCCCTTAATTCCTTTTGTTTGTTGCATTTTAATCTTATAAGCCATTATAATATTTAAACTTAACGCTAAGAAATGCCAATAATCTTAACCGCATACATCCTAAACCACGCCGCCCACAGAACAAACAAAGCAACATTAACATACAAGCTGACATTCGGATAGACAAAATAATAATTCCTCAGAGGAATCTGCACAAGCTGCAGTACTACTATAGTTAAAAACGCAAATAAATAAACCGCTGCAACATTTTTAAAATTAACTTTAATTTTTCTAAACGCACTTCCAACACTGCTCCAAACCATTCTTGTTTCAACAAAACTATTGTAGCTCAAAAACGCAATCAAGAGAAATGCTGTAAAAAACAGCAGCATAATAAGTCCGTTAACAAAGTTGCCCGTTATAACATTGTCAACAAACACCAGTATAAGCCTTCCTATTATCAGATAACCGATTAAAAACGCAGTAAAAATCAATAGCAGAACAACATTCACTAAATTCCACTTCCAGTGCTGCCTGAAATTAAACTCTTTCTTGTTAATCAAGCTCCATACAACAGCCTGCTCAAATGAATAGAGTAAAAATACAAAAATTGGCAGAAGTATAAGCGCTGAAATTAATTTTATAGTAAATGCTCTTAACTCACCGGCATATTCCTGCAGCTCTTGCTGAGGCAAAGACAGCAAATAGCTCTGCAAGGCAGTTGGTGTCCTTCCTCCGCTTATCTCCTGTGCCTGCTCATTTAACGGAGCAACTATCAAAGAAAAAATAATAACAACAGCTGCAACAAGCACAGCATCAACTATTAAAGTGTACAAAAAATCACTTTTTACTTTAAATGAATTAAAATAATCCTTAAAGACATCCTTAAACAAAGACATGATTAATCCCCCTCTTCCGCTTCTTCCTGATTGTTTGCAAAGTTCTCAAACGACTTCTGCGAAACTTCAATTTGATCGCAGATTTCACTTATTTCCTGCCCCTTCCTGTCAACCGGCTTTTTCCCGAATATAATGCATGCTTTACTAAATTTAAACGGAGAAAACTTTGTAACAACATTTCTCTTCGCTTCTCCATTCTTAACTTCCTGGAACTTAGGGAATAATGTTAAAGTGCTTTCTCCGGTCAAAACAATGTTAAAGCTTATTGCCCCCTGCTCGTCCAAATACGGCGTAAGCTCCTGATCTGTAGGCGCAGTCACTCCAAAAGTTATTTTATAGAAGAATTGCTTTATTATATTGTTATTGTTGTCTACGCAAACCTTGTCTTTATTTCTGCAAGTCCCTTTCTCACATTTATTTTCAGTATCGCATAACAATGGCACTTCTTCTGACCTATCAGCTTGTATGCTGCCCAAGAACTGGAACAATCCCCCAGCAGTCTCAATTCCAGCAACACTCTGCCCAACAACG
>CAYJSO010000097.1:252-4050 GCA_964372795.1 uncultured Methanosarcinales archaeon | reverse complement strand
TTAATCCAATTCTTACGATTTTCGCCATTTTAAGAAACTCTCACTTTTCTATTAACACTTCTTTTTATAGTTTTCGTCTTAACACAACTAGCTGGTTAAAAACAATCCCCATTTTCTGAGCCATTTCTCTTGAAACAGCAAAACAATTTCCAGTATCCTCTAATTCATCTGCTCTCAAAAAATACCACGGACAGCCCATAAACCTCACGGCAACCCATGCTTCTGCCCCAAACCTCTTCGCAAAAACCTTAAGTTCTTCAACTTCCCTCTTCTCTAAATATTTTTTATCATCCCTTGTTGACTTGCATTCTATCGCAACACACCTGCTGCCATTTCCAGCCAAAACATCAGGGGAAGGATACTTATTGCTTCCGCTTCCTGCCACCCTAACGGCCCCCCACCCACCAACAGAATGGAACAAATGTATCAATTCCCTTTCTGCATTACTTCCTTTTCCCTTTCTTGACATTCTAACCCCTTTTATTTGATTTTTATTATTTCATTTCTTATTTCTTTTATTTTATAACTTTAACTATTTTTATTTTAGCTTTTCTAATATTCGTTTGGTTTTATTTTTTTATAAGATCATTATTAATTTATTTTTTATTTAATTTGATTTACTTTTATTTTAGTATATTTTTCTTTTCTCACTTTTAATCATTTTTTAATTTTTTTCTTAATTCATTTTCTTAATTCAGGTTCTATTTTGAAAATTTTTATCCAACTTTATTATACTGCCCAGCTCATAATTACAGCAACCACCACTATAACTTTATCTTCATAAAATCATAAGCTGCCTTCGTATTCCTAAATATGTCCTTAGCTTCCCCTTCAATTTCACCAACATCTTTATACCTGTTTGAAAAATGAGTTAATACAAGCTGCTTCGCATTCGACTCGCTTGCAATTTGTGCAGCCTCTTTCGCCGTCATATGATAGTATTCCTTCGCCTTCTCCTCAAGATCCGACTTGTAAGTTGCCTCAACAATCAACAAATCCGCATTCTTCGCTAACCTCAGCAGCCCATTGCACGGCCTTGTATCTGTAGCGTAAACAACCTTCCTTCCTTTAACAACTTCCGAAACATCATCTGGTTTTATTTTCTTGCCTTTAAATACCACGCCTCTCCCGTTCTGTAGCTCTCCAATTAGCGGCCCACTAGGAATTCCAAATCTCTTTATTTTTTTAGTATCAATTTTCCTTCTATCATTTTCTTTAAAAGCATACCCGACACAAGCAGCACTATGTACTAACTCATCAGCTTCAATAAAAAATTCTTCTTCCTCACAAAATTTCCCTTTCTTAACTTCTTTTACTTTAAGTTCAAGCACGCCCTTGCTTGCAAACGCTCTCATCATTAGTTCAACATACCTTTTTGTTCCTCTTGGCCCATAAATCTCAAGTACGCCTGCATACTCACTTGCACCCAGCGTCTGCAGCAGCCCAGGCAAGCCGAGCACATGATCCCCATGCCAATGGCTTATAAAGATCTTCCTGATTACCGTTGGTTTTATTCCGGCAATTCTCAGCTGCCTTTGTATTCCTTCTCCGCAGTCAAAAAGCATTCCAACACCTTTGTAAATCACCAGCATACCAGGATGATTCCTTTCCTTCGTTGGCTGCATACAGCTTGTTCCTAAAAACATAATCTCCATTTTTGTTGCCTTTAACTTAATTTTTGTTTTTAATTTTTAACTTTAAATTTTAATAGTTTGATTTTTTATTATAGTTGATTTATATTTTATTTATTTTATTTGTTTTTTAATCTTTATTTATTTTTTCTTACCTTAATTTTTATTACCTAATTCTAATCATTTTATCTTTTAATTTTATTCTAAATTTCATTCAACTATTTTAAACCTATTCAACAATTCCCTCAAATTCAAAATCTTATTCTCAAAATCCCTTCTTCCTTTTCTATCAACCAAAAACACCTCAACGTTCGCATTTCTTGCAGCAACAACATCACTTTCAATACTATCTCCAACAGCAACACATTCATCTGCTGTAACACCCAACCCTTCAAAAACCTTTTGGTAAAATTCATTGTCAGTTTTAACCATCCCCTCTTTATATGAAAGCAAAATCAGATCAAAATACTGCCCCAAACCAAACTTCTCCATCACTTTTTCAACAGAAAAACCATCAGTATTTGATATCAACCCCAACTTAAATTTCTCCTTTAACTTACTCAAAACTTCAATTGCTTCAGGAAATGGCATTGCAAGCAACCAATTCTTATTCCAAAGCCCAACCAACCTCTCGATTAATCCATCATTACATTCAACATTAAACTCTCCACAGACAGCCTTAAACGCTTCAGCCAAACTTTCAAAGCCTCTCGTCATCATCGTGTTTTCCAGTCTAACAACAAATTCCGAAAATTCAATATCATCTAGTCTTAAAGCTAGCTTAATTTGCTTTAATGGGCTGTAAATCCCGTTCTGCACTATTGTCCCCCAAAAATCAAATATTATTGCCTTTTTCATCTTAATTCATCAGTATTCATTACTTTACCTCAAATTTACCTCAAAGCCCCAACTTTATTTAATTCTTTTCATCTTATCCATCACACTTATTTATAATACTTCCCTTCTATATTGAAAATAACATCCCTGTAACTAACAAATAAACTAACAATAAAAAACTACAAAACAAAAGCAACAAACCAAGCAAACCTTTTTATAACAATCTATTTTAATCTCAACTATGGACACACATAAAAAACTGGAACTAATAAGGCAGGTTGGCGAAGAAATTATAACAGAAGAAGAGCTTAAACACCTTTTAGAAACAAAAAAACACCCAGTTGCTTACGATGGTTTTGAACCTTCTGGAAATGTCCACATTGCGCAAGGAATTCTGCGTGCAATTAACATAAACAAACTAACAAAAACCGGCATAAAATTCAAAATGCTTGTTGCTGACTGGCATGGCTGGGCAAATAACAAGTTAGGCGGTGACTTAGAAAAGATTCAGATAGCAGGGCAATATATGATCGAAGTTTGGAAATCGACAGGAATGGATCTATCAAATGTGAAGTTCATTTGGGCAAACGATCTAATCCCAGATAGAGAGTACTGGAAAAAAGTCATGCAGATTGCCAGAAACAACACAGTGCAGCGCATTATAAGGTGCAGCCAGATAATGGGCAGAAGCGAAAAAGAAACATTACAGGCATCACAGATCCTCTATCCGTGCATGCAATGCGCAGATATCTTCCATTTGGAAGCAGATATAACCCAGCTTGGAATGGACCAGAGAAAAGTCAATGTTTTGGCGAGAGAAGTTGCGCCAAAACTAGGGTGGCAGAAGCCGGTTGTAATAAGCCACCACATGTTAATGGGGCTGCTCGAGCCGCCAAAAACAGCAGACGCTGAAGAGCGTACAATGGCAATGAAAATGTCAAAGTCAAAGCCCGATTCAGCAATATTTATGACAGATTCAGAGCAAGACATCAAAAGAAAAATCTCAAAAGCATACTGCCCAGCTAAGCAAACACATGAAAATCCAATCCTAGAATACTGCGAATACATCTTGTTCGAAAAATTCAAGAAAGTAAAAATCGAGCGCCCAAAAAAATTCGGAGGAGATATTACATATAACTCCTATCTGGATCTTGAAATTGACTATGCTGCTGGAAAACTCCACCCCGTTGACTTAAAAAACGCCGTTGCAGCCTGCTTAAATCAATTAATAGAGCCAGTTAGAAAACATTTCGAAAAAAACAGAAAAGCAAAGCAGTTGCTTGAAACAGTCAGGAAGTTTGAGATTACAAGATAGTTAGAGATTATAACA
>CAYJSO010000097.1:0-242 GCA_964372795.1 uncultured Methanosarcinales archaeon | reverse complement strand
ACTTTTTTATCATTAATGCTGCTTTTTTAGGTGATAGTTTTGTAGTGTCAATTTTTAAACTTTTAACAAAAGGTATTGATTTGAAAAAATTGAATTTTCTAAGGACTTTCTTTAAATCTTTCACAGTTTTAACCTTGTTAAAATCTCCTCTTGATGCATGCTTGACTCTCTTAAACAATTCATTTTTGTTGCAGTAAACATGGACAAAATAAACATTGCCATTATATTTCTTTACTTTTTTA
>CAYJSO010000096.1:2183-4095 GCA_964372795.1 uncultured Methanosarcinales archaeon | reverse complement strand
ATCTCATACGATATTTTAAAGTTTTCATATTCCCATCCAAATAATTTTATATTGAAGCTATTTATAATTCCAGGCCTATGGTTCCAGTAGATAACAACAATTTACCCTGAAAGAAAGCCCCTGGAAGTCGCAATCGCAGTTGAATTCAGCGTATGTACTAGTTTCATCCCCTCGCTTGTTCTAAACCTTATCCCTAACCTTCTCGCCTGATAATCCGTTGCATTGCTGCAGCTAACAGCTTCCTTATACTCCTGCGTCCTCGGCATCCAAACCTGAATATCATACGTTTTTGCCATAACTTTTCCCGTATCAGCAGAACACAAAAGCACAACTCTATACGGCAGCTCCAGCTCATTAAAAATCTCCTCCGCATTCTTCAGCAGCTCTTCATGCCACTTCGCACTATCCTCAGCCTTGCACAAAACTACCTGCTCAACCTTGTTAAACTGATGCACCCTGAACAATCCTTTCTCATCCACCCCGTGCGCTCCTGCTTCCTTTCTAAAGCAGCTGCTTACTCCAGCTAACCTGATCGGCAATTCCTTCTCCTCTAAAATCTCGTTCATAAACTGCGCAACTAATGGATGCTCCGAAGTCGCAATTAAATACTCATCCTCATTCTCAATTTTATACAAAGCATCTTCAAAAGCAGAAAGATCAGTAACTCCTTCATACGCTTTCCTGCGCATCATAAAAGGAACTTGCATCAAAGTAAACCCTTTCTTATGCATCTTATCTAAAACAAACCTGACAAGCGCATTCTCTAGCAGCACAAGTTCATTCTTCAAAAAATAAAATCCTCTTCCAGCTATCTTAGCGCTTCTCTCAAAATCCGCAAGTCCCAAAGCTTCGCAAAGCTCAACATGGCTCAGCAGCTTGAACGCCTTCTTCTCAGCTTTGCCAAACTTCCTAATAACAGCATTCTCGCCTGCATCTTTCCCAACAGGAACGCTTTTATCAAGAATATTCGGCAGCTTTAACATCAGCTCATCCAGCTCTTTTCTTAAATGCCCTTCCTCTTCCTCAAACTCCCTAATTTCGTGCGGCAGCTTTTTAGCCCTAGCCAAAAACTTTTTAACATCCCCCCCGCTTTTCTTCGCTTCATTTATCTGCTTAGAAATAGTATTTCTCTCCGCTCTCAGAGCATCCAGCTCAACCTTCAGCTTTCTCCATCTCTCGTCTTTTTTCTTTATCTCATCCACAGACTTAACTAACTCTTTCATCCCTCTTTTCTCTAAGTCTTTCTTCACAACTTCCGGATTTGCTCTTATCAGCTCGATATCTGTCATAATTCAAAGCAATTTCAATTCGTTTTATAAATCTTATCAAAATTATAGTTTAAATAAAAGGTTAATAATAAGTGAAATTAATTTAAATTTAAAAAACCAAAAAGCAGAATAAGTGAAATAAAAATTATTAAAAATTTAGCTAAAAGTTAATTAAATATAAAAACAATAAAAAACTAAAAATAAAACCGACTAAGCCATTCCCAACAGCCTTAACTGCCCAGTATCAATCGCTTTCGCAATTCTCTGCCCAACCGGACTTTCCCTTCTGAATTTTATAACTGCTTTTTTGCCCACTTTAACCATAGCAAGCAGCTCATCACCATAATAAATTCCAACCTCCCTATCAGCCATTCCTTTATCCATAAAGAAAGTTATGTTCTTCCTGACTTCAACATCAAACTCAACTTGAACTTGCTTTCCCCTTTTCTCCGTTCTTAGCTCTTCAACATCAATCCCGATTCCAACTTCCTGCTCAATCTTCTGTATCGTCTTGCCTTCTTTTCCAATCAGTCTCGCAATCTCTCTCTCCGGAACATAAACGGTTGCTCTGTTGTCTCCTTTCAGATCAACTTCAACCTCTTCAACATACTTCTGCAGCTTTTTCTTTAAAGCTTCCTCAGCTA
>CAYJSO010000096.1:0-2173 GCA_964372795.1 uncultured Methanosarcinales archaeon | reverse complement strand
CTCAACATCTACAGGAATAACAACCGTTTGCTCTCCATAAGAATAAATCTCATACGCTAATTTTCCATTCTCAAAATCATGCACCTCTACAACCGGCCTTGCTAAATCCGCTTCATTCATTCCCGCTGGCACTTTAACAGTCATGCTCAAGCCCAACACGGAATGTATCTTTCCGCTCTTAATATAAACAACAGTATCAACAACATGCGGAATTATTCCTAGCTCAACCCTTCCGATAAACCTCTGTATTGCATCAATCGGATCAGTCGCATGCACAACTCCCGCCATTCCAATTCCCGCTAGCCTTAAATCAGTAAACAATTCAAAATCTTTTGTATTTCTCATCTCATCAAAAATCGTATTATCAGGCCTTGAAAGCAAAAGTACATCATGCACTTCCTCTCCAGTTCCTTTAGAAATAGAATACTGTGTAATGCCTTCGCTTAACATCATATCTCTCGGACTCTCAACCGTCTTTACGATTTTGCCTTGTTTTGCATAATACTCCGCTAACGCCCTAGCAAACGTGCTCTTCCCCTCTCCTGGCCTTCCTGAAATCAAAACACCTTCAGCTTGCTCCAGCCTTTTCCTCAATTTTTCACTCATTTCATAATCATTCAGCTCCAGCTTCTTTACCGGCTTAACGGCAGTTATTTCCCACCCATCGCTGAATGGCGGCTGTGTAGTTACAATTCTATACTCCCCCAGCTGTACAATTGTGCTCCCCGCTCTCTCAATTTCAATAAAACCGTCTCTCCTTATCTTGGCTTGCTCAACAATTTCTTTGGCAACCTCTTGCAGCTCTTCCTGCCCCATAACAACCTCCCTAACTACAACAAAACTCCAGTTTCCCGGCACTCCTTTTTTAGCCATCGGCACAACATCTTCCCTTAAATGAACGCTCATTGTGCTCTCATCAAAAAATTCATCCAGCATTAGCCTTTTCCTTCCGCCAACAGTTGGCTCAAAATAAACAACGTGCACGCCTTGCGCCTCAGCAACAGCGGCTTGCACTTTATCCGATGTAATAAGCGTAGCGCCGGCATCAATTGCAGCCTGCCTTATCAGCGCATCAATCTCCCCAAATCCGGCATGCCTTATATCAACTGCTTTTGGCCTTACGCCGGCAAAATCAAAATTAAACCCTTTCCTCCCAGCCAACTCTCTTAACTCTTTCACTTCCCCTAATCCTAAAAACCCAATCGCCCTGTTTTCATTCGCCTGATGCTCCAGCTCAGCAATGCTTGCTTGATGCACAATAACCGAATCTACTTCAATCTCTCCTTTTAAAATCCGCGAAGACAGCACCTTATCAATCAGCACAGAAGTATCCGGCACAACAATTCCCAATTTCTTTCCCATAAGCCCGAAATAAGCCAATTGCTTTAAAAAGGTTTCTTAAAATGATGTGGTTATATAGCGCAGTAACGAAAACCTTATATATCGTTAGGTTAAAAGTAATTTTCTGGGGAGACCAACATCAACAGCAGCTCCAAGCGAGCTAAGCGATCGCTTAATGGAACATGCTGGGTTGCTTGCTACTAAAGCTGGGACAATTGCGCGCGCTCTTGGCGACCGTAGAGAACCTTCTACAGGGCAGCCTTTAGTGGGTTTCACAGTTCACGAGTACGCCTGCACTCATTCTGGTGTTAGAATTCATTATCGCTTTGGTGCAGACGCTTCTGGTGCCCACAATGGAGCAACTACTGTTACGTACAGAGGTGGAGTTGTATTAGAACAGCATTTGGATACGCCACCAAAAGCTTACCAACCAGGTCCATGGGAAGAAGCAATTCATATTTTATATCTTGCTGCTAAAAGAGCAGAGTTCATTGCACAAGATACCTCTGGAAGGTAGCTTAAATATAAATTTCAAGAATAAAACTTAAAATCACTTCTAAAAAATAAACCGCCACACTACCACAAAAAATCACCCGCTAAAAAACCTTCCCAACCTGAAAAAGAACCCTTTGAATTTCTGCCACAAACTAAACTCTCCCAAAGTAACTTTTGCCTCGCCTTGCGTCTCAAACTTCTTTCCGGCATCATCCTCCCAGCTTGCATAAATAATAATTGTATTCTCCCCTTCTTTCAAATACTTCCCTTTAATCTTTAAAATAATTCTCTGGGGCTCATTCAGCTCGCCAATCTCCTGCTCTCCAAAACCTTTTCT
>CAYJSO010000095.1:0-4189 GCA_964372795.1 uncultured Methanosarcinales archaeon | reverse complement strand
TGATAAAATAAATCGCATGCCCTCAGTTCATTCGAATCTAAAGGAAGAAGATTAACCGCCGAAGGCACTGGAACATACTCCGCACCCTCTTCAAATGCTTTTACTATACCTAACTTAGAATAAAAACCTGCCAGAACAGTATCAAAAATCTTAACTCGTATCTCGTTGCCCTTAGCTGCGTACTCCCCGAGTTTCTCCCACTTCCCCCTTCGCCACATACTAACAAATAGCACATAATTTTTATCAGGCTCAACCAAACCCAAGCTACCCACGCTCATGTAACCAGTACCACCAGCTACGTTGTTCCTTAATTCACCCATATAACTAGCAACCGATCGTCTAGGCTCTGCACAGATTGTATTATGTTCCATTTGATAATCAACCAGCCTTTCTAGATTTTGGTTTGCTTTCTTATATCTATCTTTCTGATCATACTCACTAAAGTCAAACTCAGCGCATTTAAAGCACAAAACCTGATTAGTCCAAGTCCCAGCAAGAAGATTTCCCTCACTAAAATCCAACCTTCCTTCATGAAACTTAAACACACACTTCTCCAGCTCAAGCGAAATTATTTTATTAACTTCCTCCGGCTCTTCGTTCCTAAACTGTATTGTCTCTCCTTTGCAAGCACCAGGGACATTTACCTCAATTCCGGCTTTCTCGGCATAATGCGCGGCAAAAACAGCAGCCCTGCACGCCTGAACATCTCCATTGCACTGCTGCGGCACTTTTTCATAAACAAAATAAAATATTAACCCCCCTGTTGCAAGCAGAACAATCAAACTTACAAGAACAGTTACATTAAACTCAAATCCTTTCCTTTTCATTTTAAAGCAAAATCCCTGATATACGGCCATGCTTTCCATGCAATAAATCCTAAAATTATAAGCAACCCAATAGCAATAAGAACTATCATGCCAAGATTCTCCGGAACAAAGTACACGCCTCTTTTTCTCATAAAAACAAAAACACAACTGCCCTTTATTTATCTTTCTATTAAACCAAGGAACATAAAGCCAAACAATACAAAAAAAACAAAAAAAGAAGAAGAAGATTAACTAAACATGATAAATAAAATATAACAAAACTACTCAGCTATAACAATAGGCCCTTCCTCGCACTTCATATCCTGCAAAACGCCTTCCCTCCACTCAACTAAGTTAATTGTCGCCAGCCAAATGTTCGGTTTTTCTTTAAAATATTCTATAGCGCCTCTAACAAATCCAACAACTAATGCCCCAGTTCCTATTATTCCGGTTGATACCCATCCTACAGGATTGCTGCCCAGTAATATAATTACACCAGTTGCAATAACTCCACCCTCTGCTACCCCCAGCCCAAAAGCAAATGGAACAGTCTGTGTTCCAAGCGCTTGCGCAAACTCCGCTATTTTCTCCTCTCCTCTCGCATAAACAAACACAACACCATACTCCTTGTTTGAATCCAGCTCCTCCTCTAACCTTCGAGCACCTTTATCATACACTTTTGGATCATTCACAAACTCCCTAAACTGCGCCGTCTCATAACCGGCAAAATAATCCAGATAGCTTATTTGCCTGCCAGGCACATTCGTCTCAGCCAAATATTCCGTAAAATGCCCAATGTGCTGATTCTCATCATCAAACTTTATAATCGCGCATGCCCCGCAAAAGATCTTCTCTCCTTCAAACAGCTCATATTTGCCGTTGTTATAAATGTCCCCCCAGCATTCTTTCATAACTTCAGCAATCCGTTTCTTTGCTTTTTCCTGCCCTTCTTTATTTCCCAACTCATCCGAAATCATAACATCTAATATCGGACATTTTATTGGCGGCTTGCTCTTAAACTCCCCGAACTTAAACAGCGCATGATTCCTCACACTTTCCTGGCAAGTCGTCTTCCACTCAGTATGCTCGGCAATCGGCTCCACTTTAAAAAAAGTTATATAAAACAAAAGACCTAGAACTGCAATGCCCAAAATCCCTGCAACCAGCATGCCCATCGGCATCCTTGCCTGCCCCTTCATCTGTCCTTTCATTTTCCTAATCATTCCACCTAATCTTAAAATTGTCATAATAACTTTAAGATCACCCTAACTTCGAAATTACCTTTGGAAGTATATAAGCCATAACAATTACAAACAAAATAAAAGCAATCAGATACAAAAGTGTTATGATATTAAACTTAATTCCTCTTTTATCCATAACAAAAAGAAACACAAGCAACTATTTAAAAGATTTGTTTTAACCTAATAAAAACTTAATAAAAATAGCTTTAAACTAGTTAAAATTAAACAAAATAAACAGAAAAGATTAATTAAACCAATCAAGCAACTCTCGCCGTCGTGCATCCAGTAGAACTGCAAGAAACATCTGCACTGCAAGCCTCAGTCTTCTTCTGGAACTTATCGTTTGCTATCTGTTTAGCGTTTGCTGCTTCAGTTGAATCAGTCAACTTCTCAGCTCTCGTCAGCTCCTGCATAAACCTCGTCTCTTCCCCTGCACTTGGATGGCAATTTCCATAAGCCAGCTGAAACTGCCTTAACTCTATCTTAGACTGCTCGCTGACCCCTTTCTGAAAAATAGCGATCCTGCCGGTAAAAATAGCTATCAGCACAACAAGCACTATCAGAACAATTATGGCAATAATTATGGTATTGAGCGGCATCCCCTGACCCTTCTTATCCATCAAATTCACCTCATTTAAAATATGATTAACCAAAATAAACAAGATATGATATTTAAAGCTTTTCATTTTGCAGGCAAAATGAAAGCTCGAAAATCGAAGATTTTCGTTGTTTTCATTGTTTTAAGCCATATTGTTTCAAAGAGCATCGACTGCGGAGCACATAGAGCTAGAATAGCTATACTTGTTCGCGACGCTATTGTATTATATTAAAAACCAAAACCACACTTCCCCAATATACTTACTCGCAAACCTCCAGCTTCACAAATATGTTATCCCCGCCAACCTTGGATGGAATGGGATAAACGCTTGCATCCTTTGTCGCAGCACAGCCAACATGTGTTACTCTAATAAGCTCCTGTTTTCCGCTCACAACATTTAAAGTATACTTCTTCCCCCAAACTTTCAGTGTTTTCCCCAAAATCTCCCCGCTAAACTCGCTTAAAAACTCACACGAATCCTGCTCCTGCTTATCATCACAATAAATCTCATTGAAGCTGGCGCAATCCTGCACAAGCTCCGTGAAGTCCAAACCATTGCAAGTAGTTGTTGTAATAACAAGTGAATTCACAGTATTAGCTGCAAGCTGCTCCCGGGTAAAACTGTCTTGATCACTAGACTTGCGCAAAACCATAAACTGAATGGCAAAAAGCAAAGCTAATGATATCAGCACCACAATTATTACAAGCCCCATAATCTCCAGCTGACCTTTCTTTTTTCTACCAAGCATGCCAAATTCACGAATACGTTTCAACCGTCAACACCCCATACTCAAAAGTTTTTTTAACAGGATCAAACAAAGACACCGGAATTGGAGTTCTAATGCTTCTGGTAGCTCCTTCCAGTGCATTATCATAAAGTACAAACTCATTTTCTCCGGGATAAATCTCATTTACATATATCTTAGCAAACCCCAAAACATCATAATAATAATCCTTCTCTGCCTGCATCTTTTGATGGGCAAACTCCAACTTATACAAATCAATGCAGTCTTTAATTGGAATATTTTCTCCCTTGCTGCAGGACAGCTCAGGCAAAAACAATGCATTCAGCGCAACATCCCTCGCATGCTTAACTGCTAGCTCGCTTGTCCTCTCCTCAAGCGAACTTTTCTGTATATTTGCATAAAAGATTAACCCAAACAAAACCAAAACAAAGAAGATAAAGAGTACTGCAATCGTTTCAGTCATCCTAACTTGTGCTTTCTTAACCATTTTGTATCTCTTAAATTAACTCATATTTTTAATTTATTTTTCATTCTTTTATTTTTTATTTTTGGTTTTTTATTAATTTAGTATCTTATTCCTTGATTCTAATTTTATTTTTTTCAACTTTTTTAAAATTTATCTTATATTTTATTTATCCATATTTTTTATTATAGTTTTGATATTTACTATTTTTTAACCAAATTTTAAACCCTAACACTAATAAATCGCAGCGCAATTGCTGCCTTGCATATTTGTATTCTGTTGCTTTATCTCTTCGGCAATTGAAAAAACCTGCACGCATTCATCCTTATAAACAG
>CAYJSO010000094.1:0-4205 GCA_964372795.1 uncultured Methanosarcinales archaeon | reverse complement strand
TTGTTTTAAAAAAGGAGAAACGCAAAAACGCAAAATTAATCCAAGATTACGTTGTTCTCGACATAAGCTTTTACAAAAAAAACAAAAATACAACCATCAAAAAAATCCTAAAAGAAAAGATAAACTTTACCATTAACGGATTTGCTTTGGAATTAAAGAATATAAATAAAAATAATTGGCACAAAAAAATAATAAAACTGAAAACAGCAATCAAAGATCTGAAAAACAAGCAACTAAAGCTTAACAAAGTCCCTTTTCCAACAGACCTATACGCTTGCCTGCGCTTCATGTCATTAGGCTTCAAACAGCCGAGCAAAAAAGAAATACAGCAATTATTAAAAGCGTTAAAGAAGCTCCCAAAATACAAATTTAAAAGAAACCTAAGCAAACTTTACACCTACGTCGGCGGAAAACAAAAAGCAGTCAAACTAAAAAACAAATTAGGAATAAAAGAAAATATTTTTAACTTAAAAACGATTAAGAAATTATAAAAAATAATAAAAAAAATTAAAATCCAATAAACAAAAATCACATCTGCCCCTCATACATCCTTCCAACCTCCGCTAATGTACTGCAGCTTTTAGCATCCCTATCCTCTCTCAGCCTAACAACCCTTGGAAACCGCAAAGCAAACCCGCTGCTATAACCCGGACTTTTCTGTATCTCTTCAAAACTAACCTCAATAACAATCTGCGGCTTCACAATAACCTTTTTGCCTTTCTGCTCCAATACCAGCGGCTTTAACTCCTCAGTCAGCTCTCCAAAACTAAGCCCTTCCTCTCCTTTCTCCTTCAACCCAGTAGAAACCCTTCCAACAACCAACAGCTCTCCAGTATTTTCATTTCTGCAAGCCAACACATAGCTGCTCAGCCATTTGCTTCTTTTCCCTTCCCCCCATTCAGCTCCAACAATCACCAGATCAAGCGTTTCCATAGTCTCTTTCAGCTTTACCATATATCCAACTCTGCTTCCCGGCTTGTACGCTGCATTTAAATTCTTTAACATAACGCCTTCATTTCCCACTTCAAGAGATTTTTTATAAAATCTTGCAGCCTCTTCCTCGCTATCAGTCTGCAATTGCCCAATTATTTTAATTGACTTATTCTCTTTTACAATCTCCAGAATTTTTTTCCTTCTCTCGCTAAAAGCAGCCTTCATCAGACTCGAATTATTATAATACAGCAAATCAAACACATGCACTTGAACAGGAAACTCTTCCGCCATATCAGAAATATCATATTTTCTTTTTATCCTCTGGGAAATGCTCTGAAACGGCAAAAACTTTCCGCTGACTTTATCCACGCCAACAACTTCGCAATCCAAAATAAAATTCTTCCCAACGACATTATTCTTTACAAGCGCAACAACATCTGGAAACTGCTTTGTAACATTCTCCAATCTCCTGGTAAACAATTTAATCTCATTATCAAACTTATGCACCTGCAGCCTAAACCCATCTAACTTATACTCAATTGCTGCTGGCTTTCCGACTCTCTCAAACGCACTCTCAACTGTATCTTCTTTCTGCGCAAGCATAACTTTTACTGGCTTGCCAGGAACTAATTCAATTTCCTTCAGCCCAGAAAAGCCTTTTTCCTTCAGCTTAGCTGCAACAACGCCAAAATCATTGCAAATATCAAGCGCATTTTGCACTCTAGCTAACATCAAATTATATGTTTTTCTTGCTATCTCTTTATCCTCACAATAAATATAATTATAATTATCAATTTTTTTTAATTTTATTTCTTCAAATTCATCAACAACAATTGTCTTTTCATTAACAACAAAACCTTCTTTTTCAAAATTAATTCCAACTACAGCAGGCAAAAACGCCCACACCAAAGCATCCCTTAAAGTTCCTTCTCCTAACCCCACACGAAGCTCATCCAACACAGTTTTTACAACAAACTTAGCTTCAGCTTCATCAGCACTAGACAACAGCTCAGCAACCAAACCAACTTTCACATCAACACTTCCTTCGCCTTCAACGCCAGCTAATTTCCTTAAATTAAAAAACACTTTCTCAACGCTTAATTTCCCAGCCAAAAGCGTAGCCTGCTTCTTTTTACCAATCAAAATTTTAGCACATTCCCCCAAATCCCCTGTCTCACGCCAAAGCTCTTTTATCTCATCAACACTAACCCCGGCAGCAACTGCCAAAGCCTTAATCACATAATTAGAACTAAAACCCAGCTTCCTTTCATCCCAGGCAGGATAAACCAGCCCCTGAACCAGCAACATTACCTCCCCTAACTGACTAAGCTCAACCTTAGAAATAAAATCAGCCAATAACTTCGTCTTTCCCAGCCTTTTGCTTGTCCCCTCAAGCTCCCCATAAAGCTTGCATAATTCCAAATAATTCATAGTAATTTTTATATACAGAGGCATTTTTATATCTTCCTATGGCAATGCCTCAAATAAATGACATTCTCGAACTGATTAAATCTCGCCGCAGTGTAACAAAATACTTGCCAAAACCGGTTGAATGGGAATACATCTCAAGAATCATAGATGCCGGCAGACATGCCCCAAGCTGCGGCAACCTGCAAAACTGGAAATTCGTACTTGTTACAGAACCCCCCTTAAGAAAAGAGCTCGCAGAAGCAGCTGTCCAGCAATACTGGATGATAACTGCTCCCGTTCACATAGTAATATGCGCAGAGCCCGAAAAAGCTGAGCGTTATTATGGCATTAGAGGCGAGCGCTTATACACGGTTCAAAACTGTGCAGCAGCAGTCGAAAACATGCTTCTGGAAGCCCATTCCCTTGGCTTAGGCGCTTGCTGGGTAGGCGCATTTGACGAAGAGATGGTAAAGCGGACAATAAAAGCAGAAGAATTTGCGCGTCCGCAGGCTATAATAACTATAGGCTACCCCGCTGAAATTCCTCCAAAACCCCCTAAATACCCCCTAAACGCAGTTATGTATTTTAACCGCTGGCGCAGAGTAGAGCGTGATCCTGCCTGGTATATGCGCGACTACGCTCTTGTATGGCCAAGAAAGTTAGAGGAAGGGAAACAAGCGCTGAAAGAAACCGCTTCTAAAGTGAAAGAGAAAGTAAAAGCTGTTATAGAGGAAAGAAAAAAGAAGAAGCAGCCGCAGCAGGCAGAAAAACAGGAATCAGAACCGGAGTATGAAGACACAAAAGCAGAATTTACCTAATTTTAATAAATTCTAATAGTAAATCAAACTGCAAATGATCAGTTTACTAATAATTTAATTTACCAATAATCTATATTCTAGAATACAAAATACGCTACCACCTTAGGCAGTTACTACCAAGTAGGGTCATACAAAAGTATTTAAACACTACATTTATACTAAAAGAATTATTATCGAGATGATTTGGCGATCAGCTCGAAGCGTTTGGCGAAAATCGTTTAATTAATTTGGCGAAAATTCTCGAAAATCGTTTTCGTTAGTTGAAAAAATTTTGTTCAACCAAAAGTTCGTTGGCGCAAACAGTTGGAAACTTTTTCTTATGGAAAACAAACGAAAACCCCTATATAAAGATTTCCGTGATGCAATATAATATTTGCAGTACATAGATTGGGGGAAAGGTAAAGCACAGAACCAAAGGTTCTGAGGCAGGCGAGGTGGTAAAACATGGACTTTGTCGTGGAAAATGCGTTAAAACAAGATACAAGACTATACGAAGAAGCTGTTAGGCAGGCTAACATCAAAGTTATTGGCGTTGGCGGGGCTGGAAACAATATGGTTTCCTGGCTATATCGCAAAGGAATTCGTGGCGCTGAGATTATTGCATGCAATACAGACCAGCAGCATTTGAATATTTCAGAATCAGACAAGAAATTCCTGCTGGGAAGAGAAGTTACCCGTGGCTTAGGCTGTGGCGGTTTCCCTGAAAAAGGAACTGAAGCAGCTCAGGAAAGCTTGCAGGACCTTAAAGAAAACTTGCGCGGCTCAGACATGGTATTTGTATGCGCAGGAATGGGCGGAGGAACTGGAACCGGAGCTGCTCCCGTAGTCGGGCAAGTAGCAAAAGACTCTGGCGCAATCGTTATTGGAACAGTAACAATGCCATTTAAGATTGAAAGGGCAAGATGCGACAAAGCAGAATTTGGCTTGCAGCAGCTAAGACAGGTTTCTGACACAGTAATAGTGATCGACAACAACAGATTAGTGCAAATTGCTGGAAACTTGCCGATTCAGCAGGCATTTGCAGTTGCAAACGAGCTGATTTCA
>CAYJSO010000093.1:0-4228 GCA_964372795.1 uncultured Methanosarcinales archaeon | reverse complement strand
TATATTGATTATATTAAGCTGCTTGAGGGAAATAATCTGCTGGCTGAGAAGTGCGTGATTGTTGCGGATAATACAAAGATGTTTAAGAGTGCGATGCTTGATTATTTAGAGCATGTGCGTAGGCATTATAAAAGCAAGGAGCATGATTTTGGGTTTGATGCGATGGAGGTTTCTTTTAAGTAAGTTTTTTAAATTGATTGTTATTTTTGTTCTAAAAAGAGGAATTCTGATGCAGTGTGGTTGTTTATGAGAGCAAAAAAAATGAAGTCATTTTTAAGCTTTCATTTTGAGGTGAACTCAAAATGAAAATACCTAGAGATTTGATTCGTGCTAAGAGCGAATTTGATTCAGTAGTCGGAAATGCGCATTTGAAGGATCTTGTTCCTCAAGAGAGAACGCCTTGGTTTTCTGGCAAAGAGTTAATTGTGCTTCCGCATAGGCATCTTATTTCTCTGCATAATCATTCGGATGGAAGGGATTATTCGCTTGAGCAGATTGCAAGGGCTGGTGCTGAAAAAGGGTTTAAAATTTTAGGTGTTACTGATCACAATTCTGATGAGAAGTTTGAAGGCAAAAGGCTGCTGCATTTTGATTTTGGCAGAGGGATTTATTTGTTAAGGGGAATGGAAGCTAGGTGTTATGAAGATGGGAATATGCAAGGGGATGTTTTGCTGGCTGGCTATGATGGCAAGATTGAGCCGTTTAGGCCGCTTGAAGAAACTGTTAGAAAATGCGTTGAGCAGGGTGGGATTGTAATTGCAACAACACCATTTAATTTTACGATGGGCGGGATTGGAAGGGGGCTTTTGGCGAGCATTGCAGAGCATTTGACTGCAATTGAAATTTTGAATTCAACTTCAATTTTGGGCTGGTGGTAGTTTGCCGATTCTTACGCTAGAGAATTTGGTTTTGATCCCAGCTTGACTGGCATTTATGCGCATGATGCGCATACTCTGGATGAGATTGGGCTGGCTGGGTTTAGTCTGCCTAAGGGAGCTTTGCCGTATATTAAAAAAGTTGAACTTGCGACGCTTTATCCAAGTTATGCGGTTGCTGAGTTGAGGAGTGCATTGTCAGACGGGAGAGATGTAAGGAATCATGGCGGTTATATGCCTGTGCTTTCTGTTTTTTATCCGGAGAAGTTTAAGACGCTGAGCCATAAAGGTTGCAAGTTAAAGCCGGGCGATTAGTAACATTTTTAAAGCATGTTCTTTTGGGTATATTTACGGGCCCGTAGTTTAGCCTGGACAGAATGCGGGGCTTCGGACCCCGAGACTCCGGTTCGAAAAAAAAGTCGAAAGTCCGGACGGGCTCGTTTTATTATGAACTATTACAATGAGCTTGCTTTGGGGTATAAGGAATTGCATTATGCAGAGCAGTTGAATAAATTAAAAATTATTAAAGAGAATTTAAAGCTGAAGAAAAAGGCTAAAATACTTGATGTAGGCTGCGGACAGTGCTGGAGTGCAGAAATTTTTGATAATATTACTGGGGTGGATATTTCTGAAGGGCTGTTAAAGTTAAATAAAAATAAAAAAATGAAGGCAATTGTTGCGAGCGCTGAGAGTTTGCCGTTTGAAGATAAGTCGTTTGATGCTGTTATCTGCGTTACTGCGATACATCATTTTGAAGTTGAGAAAGCGTTAAAAGAGATGAAAAGGGTTGTTAGAGAAAATGGCGAGGTTGTTATTAGTGTGCTGAAGAAGGCTGAAAGTTTTAATGAAATTGTAGATAAAATAAAAAAGAATTTTAAAGTTGAGAAGGAAGTTGATGAAGAGAAGGATTTGATTGTGTTTTGCAGATGATGCGAGCGCTAGCTTTTCTTTTGATGCTTTGGAAAGCGTGTAAACTCCGATGTATTCTGTGTCTCTTGCCAGTTTTTCCAGTAGGTTTTTAGTGTCTTTAGGAATTGCCATTATTTTTGGTTAGTGTTTGTCTTTATAATAAATTTTTCTATTCTCAATAACCAATACTAACTTTACGCTAACTTTTTATACTCCAATGCTATTCCTTTAATAATAAAATGCCACTAAAAGAGGTTTTGGTTACGAGCAGAGCCAGTGTTGGTAAGTTGCTTAGTTCTGAGATGGAAGAGAGAGATAATATAGCAGCTGTTGAGCAGCACATGGTTGTGAGCAGAGAGCCTTTGCTGTATGCGATTGCTCTGCCGAAGGATTCTTTTTCTTATGAATTGGTAAGCAAAGCGCAGGCATTTGTTGTTAATTTTGTTCCTGAGCATCTGAAAGGGGCTGTCAGTTTCTGCTCTTCTGCGAGCGGGAAGCATGTGAATAAGTTTAGGAAGCTGAAATTAGCTATGGAGGAGGCCGAGAAGGTAGATTGCCTGAGGTTAAAAGATGCAAGCGCTTTTTTGGAGTGCAAAGTAAGCCACAGAGTTGACTGCGGGAAGTATGAGCTGTTTATTGGGAAGGTTTTGCATAAGAAGGCGTTTGATAGAGAGGTTGAGGTGATGTTTGGGTAGTTGTTTGTTGGGTTTAGTTTTATATTACATAGGCTGCGGAGCAGATCAAGTTATGAAATAACGATATCATCACGCGACGCTCTTAAATTTATTTTAGTTTTTTCTTTTAACTGTTAACATTTAACTTAATTTTGAAATTAGGCGTCGGATAAAGGTATTGTTAATCTTTAACTAGATGACCTCCGCAGTCGATGAACATTCTTTAACTAACTGTCTACTGCAATATATATACTGCAGTATATAAATATTTAAATAGGTTAGCTTTAATTTGTGACTACTTGAAAATAGAAAAAGGGGTTGGTAGAATTATATTCAAGCGGGGTGGATATGATGAAAAAACTATGGATTTTACTAGTAATTATGGTTTTTGCATTAGCGGGAGCTGTTTTGGCTCAAGATGAAATTGACATAAACGAGAATTCTGTTCAGATTGTTGATGAAGTGCAGCAAACGGCTACTGAGCAATTTACTTTGGAGAATACTGGAAGCACTACTGTTAGTGTAAGCTTCAGCAATTATACTTTAACTGCGTCTGATGGAAGCGGAGCAACACTTGTTATTAATAATATACCAACAGAAACTGGTTTAACTCCTGGCGAAAGCAGAGTTGTTTCTTTCAGCGTGAATACCGGAACATTGTTGAAAACATACAATGGGCAGTTGATAGCAACTGTTGTTGGCAATGCGACTGCAACAGACAGCTTGAGCGTTCAGGTTGTTGTCGGGCAGCATGATATAAGCATTGACGGCAATCAAGTTGAAGTTGATGTTACTTATGAAGATTTAACTGAGGATGACGATAATGTATCTGTAAACAAGGCATTTACTGTTCGGAACACGGGCGCATTCACGGAAAATGTTGTTTTAAGTTTGACGGGACAGATTACAGGAGCTAAATTGAGCTTGTCTGACACGAGCTTCACGCTTGCTTCTGGCGCTACAAAGGCTGTTACTTTAACAGGAACATTGCCTGTAGACATTGATTCCGGAATAAGCGAAGTTGCGAAAGTGCAGATGGTTTTTGACAGCGGAACACAGGCAAAGAATTCCAGCGTAAATGCTGATGTAAAGTCTATGCTTGAAATAACAGATCTTGATGTGACTTATGGAGAGGAAGATGAAACTAATGTTGGCGATGGAGAGACTGTAGATGATGTAAGCCCAGAAGATCATGTTGTACTTGAGTTTAAAGTTGATAATTTGTTCGACAGCGATTACAGCAATGGGGATGTCGATGACGTTGATTTAACTGTAACGCTTGATGAGGATGAAGACGATGAGTTTGGCGATGATGTAGATGAGGAAGAATCATTCTCCGTAGATGCAGGAGAGGAAGAAGAGAATATACAAATAACATTTGATGTGCCGGATGATGTTGAGGAAGGAACTTACACATTCACTGTTAATGTAGAAGGCACAGACGACAACGGGGCAAAGCATGAGGATGAGATGACATTCAAGTTTAAGATAGATCTTGAGAGAGATGATGTAAGAATAAGAGAAGTGACGTTTGGACAGGACACATTAACTTGCGACAGAAGCACAACAATGGACATTGAAGTTAAGAATTATGGAAGCGACGACCAAGATGATGTAAGCTTGCAGGTTTATAATGCAGGGCTTGGTATAGATGAGAAAGTGGAAATGGAGCTTGACGAGAGCGGAGAAGATGATGATGAGGCAAGGCAGAGTTTCAATATAAACGTAGATGAAGATCAGGATGCTGGAGCTTACCAGGTAGATGTCAGA
>CAYJSO010000092.1:0-4266 GCA_964372795.1 uncultured Methanosarcinales archaeon | reverse complement strand
GCTTTTTATTTTCAGTTATTTTTATTTTTTATTAAATTTTTATAAGTTTCTTTTTTATTTAATATTTTTATTTTAATTAATTTTAACTCTTTATTTTTATTTAAATTTTTTAGTTTTTACTAACTTATTTTTTAATTCTTTAATCTTTATTTTATTTTTCTTTTTAATTTCTTCTTTATCTTTTTATTGTAGTATTTCATCAAATGAAACTGCAACGGCTTATCCTGCACGTACGGAATCCCTAATTTTAAAGCAACTTCTGCCTTTTGGAGCTCGTGGCCAATGTAGGCTGCGTGCTGCAGTTTTGTTACAAGCCTTTCTCTTCTGATTGTGTTGTACATTGCTTCGCTGTCTTTGCCGTATACTATTACTTCAATCAAGTTGTCTTTCCTGCAGAAGCCTGCTTCAATGCGCTTCTTTTTTTTATTGACACGGAAAAGCCAGTATCCGATTTTGTCCTGCTTCCATTCTTTCCAGGTGTTGTAGCTGGCCTTGATCCATTTTGCCCTTTTTGATATTTTAGGGCGCTTGAATTTCAGTTTTAGTTTGATTCTATTTACTTTGTATTTCATTTTGTTTTTATTTTTTAACCCCATTTAGTGAAACTGTTCTTGTACTTATTGGATTTCCCCATCGCCACCACCATTTTCTGTATTCTATTTCTAATGTTCCATCTCTGTATAAAGTCACGCTTCGTCTGCGGTTGTTGAATAAATCCTCTCCTACAACACGCAATCCTTTTTCTGTTACCAAGCCCCTAAGGTCTCCGACAAGCACATCTGATATGTTCTCCAATCCGCCTGCGATGAAAGCTTGCGAACCACTTTCAACGTAAGCATCTAACCATCTGTAATATTGTTCGATGTCATCTATAACTGTTAAGTGTGCTAGAGTCGCTTTTGGCATTTGATTTTGCGGTTCTGGAGCAAATGTTGCAACTGCGACGCATGAGGTTAAATGCTCTATTCTTATTGCTTCTGCTGTGCTGAAGTCTGTTGGCGAGTATTTGCCTGGGCGGACGTAAATTGTGTTAGTCATGTTCGTTCGGCTGATTTGACTGCAGCTGTTGTGTGCTTTATAATTTCAGGATTTCCTTCTAAGTTGAGCGGGATTGTTGCAGTTGATACAATAACATTTTCAAACCAAGCTGGAGTTCTAATCCTTCTGTAATATTCTATAGTAAGCGTGCCGTCCAAGGACAATGCAACGTTGCGAAGTAACTCTCCGAATAAGTTTCTAACTATTAAAGGACCTCTACCAGCGTAACGAAGTGAATCTTCTATCATTCCAATGAGTTCTTCTGACTGCCCAATTCTTCCACCAATTAATGCGACTACCTCTGGCTCACTTAGCTTTAACCACCTAAGATAATCCTTCCGTCTTTCTATTTCTTCTGGCCCCACAGCAATTGCTGAAAAATGAGCTAAGCTTCCCACTCCTTTAGGAGAGTATGTTGCAACAGCGACACAGGCTTCAACGCCTTGGGTGGCTAGCTCGTCTATGCCCCCTCTAGGAAAATTGATTTTGTAATCTCCTTGCGCTACAAATAATTTGTTACTCATTTGCATCACCGTTGTATTTCTGCCCCAAATAATCATAAACTCCAACCTTCAAGACTTTTAATCCAAGCAATGCGCATTTTAACCTAATAAATGAAATTGGAATACTTAGCATTTGTAAAACATCTTCTTTTGTTATTTGTTTTATTTCATCCAGCTGTTTTCCAACTATAAATTCTGTCAGCATACTAGCAGCTGCTGTGCTGATTGCGCAGCCTTTTGATGTGAATTTTGCGTCTGCTATTGTGCTGTTTTTGTCTAATTTTATGTTTATTTCAATTACATCGCCGCATAATGGATTTAAATCTTTGTTTTTAATTTCTGCGTTTTCAATTGTGCCGAAATTTCTTGGGTTTCTGTAATAGTCCAATATAATTTCCTGGTACATTTCGCTGCTCATAATTTAAACACCTTTCTTGCCTGATTTAATGCGCCGATAAAAGCGTCAATATCTTCTTTTGTGTTGTAAATATAAAAGCTGATTCTTGCGGATGCTGCTGTTCCTAATTTGTCGTGCAAAGGCATGCAGCAGTGGTGTCCGCTTCTAATGCAAATTCCATAATCATCTAAAACGGATGCTAAGTCGTGAGCATGTATGTCAGCTAGATTAAACGCAATTACTCCCCCTCTCTGTTCAGCATTTAAAGGGCCGTAAATTTTTAGTTTTGGAACTGTTTTTAATTTTTCAAGCGCGTATTGTGTCAGCTCTATCTCGTGTTGTCTTATGTAATCCATTCCGATATTTTCTAAGTAACTAATTGCTGCTGCGAGAGCAACTGCTTCAGCTACTGCTTGAGTGCCGGCTTCAAGCTTGTAAGGCAGCTCGTTAAATGTCGTGTTTTGGAAAGTAACTTCTTTTATCATTTCTCCGCCAAATAAGAATGGAGGCATTTGTCCAAGCAAGTTTTGTTTTCCGTATAACACTCCAATTCCGTTTGGAGCGAGCATTTTGTGTCCTGAGAATGTGAGGAAGTCTGCGTTAAGATCTTGAACATCAACTTTCATGTGCGGAACTGATTGCGCTGCATCAACAAGAACAATTGTGTTGTTGTTGTGAGCTAACTGGATTAATTCTTTTACTGGATTTATTGTGCCCAGAACGTTTGAAACGTGGGTTATTGCCAGCACTTTTGGCTTTTCGTTCAACAAATTGTGTGCTTCTGCTAAATTTAATGTTCCGTCTTCATTTATTGGAATATATTTTAGAATTGCTTTCTTTTCTATTGCAAGCTGCTGCCATGGAACTAAGTTAGAGTGGTGTTCCATTTCAGTTAGCAAGATGGTGTCATTTTGTTTTATGTTAGTTCTGCCCCATGAATTTGCGACTAAATTAATTGCTTCAGTCGCGTTTCTTGTGAAAATTATTTCTTTTGCCGAGTTTGCGTTAATGAATTGTGCTACTTTGTTTCTTGCTGCTTCGTATAGCTGAGTTGCTTCTACGCTAAGGCTGTATACGCCTCTGTGCGGGTTTGCGTTTTTTGTTGTGTAGAATGTTTCCAATGCTTTCAGCACTTGGACTGGTTTTTGCGAGGTTGCAGCTGAATCTAGGTAAATCAGAGGCTTTCCGTTTCTGGATTTTAGAATTGGAAAGTCCTGCTTTATTTCATCTGCATTAATTTGCTTCTGTAAGAGCTGTTTCATATTGTTTGCTCCATTTGTTTTCCAACAATTCTTTTATTTTTTCTTTTGCTTCTAAAATTGAAATGCTTTCAACGATTGGATTCAAAAATGACTGCGAAATTATCTTTTTAGCTTCATTTGGTGGAATGCCTCTTGTTGTCATGTAAAATACCTGTTCAGCGTCGACTGGAGTAACTGTTGATGTATGGTAAGCCTGCACATCGTTTGTTTCAATTTCAAGGTAAGGGTCAGCTTCGGCTTTTGCGTTTTTGCTTAATAATAAAGCATGCTGAGCAAGCCAGCTGCAGCTTTTAGCTGCCTGCTTTTCAATTTTCATATTGCCTTTGCATTTTGCAGTTGCTGAGTTTGCAAGGACTCCTTTGACTAGAGCAGTGCCTTTTGTTTTCATTGCAGCGCTGATTATGTTCGTGTTTAATGCGAATTCCTGCGTTTCATTTCCAAAGAAAAGCTCTTTTTCGTCTACAAATGAATTTGTTCCAGCTAATTTTGTTGTTCTGCTGTGGTTTAGTTTATTAGAATTAATAGCTGAATAAGTTGCGTTTAAAACTGAGTTATCTGAAATTGCAATGTTTCTTTCAATTAGATTTTCATGAGTTGAGTTGTCTATGCTGATGAAGTTAATATTACAGTTCTTTCCGATTTTTATATTTATTTTAATCAATGAATTTTGTTTTGTGCTGATTTCTTCTACTAGGTTGCAGGCTGCATTGTCTTCTACTTCTAAGTTAATTTTAGCAGAAGAGCCTATTGAGTAATTAAAGTTGGTGTCTTTTACTGTTATCTTGATGGTTTTTTCATTATTTTGTTCCATAATTATCCTATTGCGTTCTGCATTTCAAGCTGTATTAACTTGTTCATTTCAATTGCGTATTCCATCGGCAGCTCTTTTGTGAATTCTGCGATGAAACCCAAAACGATTAATGCCATCGCTTCGTGCTCTTTAAAACCGCGGCTCATTAAGTAAAACAACTGCTCTTCGCTGATTTTGCCCACGCTTGCTTCGTGCGCAATTGCAACCTGCTCTTCATCAATTTCCATCGATGGATAAGTGTCTGATCTTGAATGC
>CAYJSO010000091.1:1477-4297 GCA_964372795.1 uncultured Methanosarcinales archaeon | reverse complement strand
AAACAATGCAGCTTAGCCCAGCTTACAAAAACGTAGTCAAAGATATTAAAACTTATCTAAAAACTCAGCCAGCCAAAGCAAAAAAAGCAGGAATCAGGCAAATAATAATCGACCCTGGCATCGGCTTCGGAAAAACAGTCGAACATAATCTGCAAATATTAAAAAACTTAAAAGAATTTAAAGAACTGGGTTACCCTTTACTGGTAGGCCCATCAAGAAAATCATTTATTGGAAAATTATTAAATTTAAATATAAACCAAAGACTAGAAGGCACACTGGCAGCGGTCGCAGTTTGCATATTAAACGGCGCAGATATTATTCGTGTTCACGATGTAAAGGAATGCAAAAGAGCAGCAGTAATAGCTGAAGCGATTAAAAATGCATAGACTGCGGAGCTGGTCTAGTTCAGAATGAACAATACGACTATGCGACGCTATTAAAACAAAAAAGTCAAGTTATTAAAAATAAAACCTTAAAACAAAAGTAAACTAAAATAAAAATAAAAAATGACTGAAATAAAACCAATGCCCAACGCAGAAAAAGTAGAATTTAAACCAGAATTCATAGAACGCTACAGCAAACTAACAGACTGGAATGAATTCAAAAAAATTTCCCTCTCATTTCTAAGAAAATCAATAAGAATTAACACTCTAAAAATACCAATAAAAGACTGCCTGGCTAAATTAAAACAAAAAAACTGGAAATTAACTCAAATTCCATGGTACGAAGCTGGCTTCTGGATCGAGCACAATGAGCGCAGAGATGTTGGCAACTTATTCGAGCATCATATGGGTTACATCTACGTGCAGGAGGCAGCAAGCATGATTCCCCCGATTGTTTTAGCTCCGCAAAAGCATGAAATTGTTCTCGACTTAGCAGCTGCCCCCGGCTCAAAAACCACACAATTAGCACAACTCATGCAAAACACAGGCATTATAGTAGCAAACGACTACAAAGCAGCAAGATTAGCTGCATTAGACGTCAACGTTCAAAGAGTTTCAGCAACAAACGTCATTACAACTTTAATGTTCGGACAGCAGTTAAAAAACATCCAATTCGACAAAATTCTGCTAGACGCCCCTTGCTCTGGAACAGGCACAATCGCAAAATCACTTAAAACAATTCAAATGTGGAATCCTTTGATGGTAAAGCGCTTGGCAAAACAACAGCTGCAATTATTAGAAAACGCATGGAAACTGCTAAAACCAAGCGGCACATTAGTTTACAGCACCTGCACACTGGAACCGGAAGAAAACGAAGGTGTTATCAATTCTTTTCTAAAAAATCATAACAACGCAATTACAGACGAAATAAAAAAGGATGAATTGCCGGGACTAAAAAAAAGTAAAGCTATAACAAAATTTGACGCTCAAGAATACAACAAACAAATCAAAAACTGCCTGAGAATCTGGCCTCAAGATAATTATACAGAAGGTTTCTTTGTCGCAAGAATAAAAAAATTATAGATAAAGCGACAAAGAAACGCAGGAACGAAGTGACGAGGTTTCTTTGTAGCGAGGATAAAAAAATAATGAAATTAAACTCTATCTTCTAATGCAGCCCTATTATGTCTATCCCACAAATCATTTACTGCCTTATCACGCGCATTCTTTGCTCCTTCTCTTTCTTTAAACCTTTTTTCAAACTTCACAAGCTCCTCTTCCAACTTATTCATCGCTACTAAGACTTCTTCTTGCAAATCCGGAGCAATACACCTTAACACATCCAACGCAAAATAACTCGTTGCTAAATACCAGTAAAGCTCATGCTCGCTTCTTTCTCCAACACCTTGTAATCTTCTAAAATCTCTTAATATTTGATCAGCGTTAGGATGATACTCACCTCCATTAGCAGCTTTCGCTATATCAGCAGGCGCGCGTCTAGCTCTGGCAATATCAGCAGTCTGAGCACCAAACACATAGAAAACCCCACCCAATTGCGGAGCTTTCAACGAACTATAAAATGTGTTGCGCTCACCTACAGAAAATCCTTCCCACTTACTTTCATCTCGCATCTCTATCTTCACCTCACTATTTAAACTATATTAATATCCAAGAATCTACACTAATATCAGTAAGCTTTATAAATATTGTGGCATATTTAACTCAAATAATTAAATTTTGACATATTTGTGTAAAGCAAAAAACGTAAAGCAAAAAAGCTATCAAACAACCAAATGGCAAGCATCACAAGAGAAATCCAAAGCATCTTGAAAAGCGATGCAGCAATACAAAAAGATTTGGCAAGAAACCTAATCAACACAAGAGCTTTAGCCAGATACATAATAAAAAGATACAACTTATCGGCATCTCTAGACTCAGCAATTTCTGCTATCAGGCGCTTTGAAAGCGAAGAAGAAAAAGAGCACGAAAAAACAATAACAAACCTGTTCAAAGACTGCATCATAACAACAAAAAACAACATTGCATGCGTTACTTTATCCAAAGAAGCGGAAAAAAACCTTCCTTTGATTTGCACAGTCAAAGACCTTAACGCAAACGGCGCTTTCAGAATAATAACGGGCAGCAAAAACATAAAAATTATTGCAGATGAAGAAAAGATGAAAACCATCGTTGCCCACTTCCAGGAGAAATTAATCCAGAAAATACAAAAAAATCTAAGCGAACTTAGTATTATCCTAAACGAAAAAGCAATTAAAACAAAAGGCGTTTTGGCAAAAATAGCTGGCGAAATATCATTGGCAAATATCAACATAGAAGAAATGATAACTTGTCCCCCCGAATTCTTAATTTATGTAGCCCAAGACAACATTTTAAAAACATATGAAACAATCCTAAAAATCAGGGAAAAAAACTATTA